>CACYEB010000173.1 GCA_902773305.1 uncultured Bacteroidia bacterium | reverse complement strand
GGCGACTCCCGTCTCCGAATAGAAACCGCGGCTCTGGCCGCCACCGCCGCCGTTTATCTGAACTTTCAATAAATCAGCATATTATGAAACGAATACTTGTTGTTGCATTTATGTGCATACTGGCCGTCGGTTGCGGGCAGAATGCACCCAAAGAATCCGAATCCGATATGACCAATCCCGTTATCGAAAACATTATGGCCCGCAGGTCGGTGCGGCACTATACCGATCAGGCCGTGCCGCGAGAGGTGCTGCAGCAGATTGCCGAATGCGGCGTGAATGCTCCCAACGCTATGAATCATCAGAAGTGGGAGGTGCGTATAATTGACAATGAGGAATACTTTGTCGGCCTTACCAATGTTATGAAGGGGAAGTCTCCCTTCCCCGTGGGTGATGACGATCCCAAGTTCCGCAATGTCCTCCGCAACGCCACCGCCGCCATTGCCGTGGCCTGCCCTGACGACGAAACGGGTATGTCCCTGATAAACGTCGGCCTTCTGTGCGAGAACGTCTGCCTGGCAGCCAAATCTCTGGGGTTGGGTTCAGTGGTTATGGCGGGTCCGGTGATGATGATGAACAACATTCCCGAGGCAAGGCCATTCCTGGACAAACTTAATTTCAGCGAAGGCTACAAGCTCCGCATCATCGTGGGTCTCGGCTATCCTGACGAAGATCCGGAAGCCAAACCGCGAGATTTGGGCAAGATTCAGTTCGTAGAGTAAGAGAAATCTCTTAGTTATACAGTCTGGAACCGGCAAAGATGTCTATTCCAAGACCGAAATTGAGGGTGATAATCCCTCCGAATCCGGCGTGCTGTTCTCTGGAGAGGTATACCCTTCCGTAGATAGCGGAGTCGACGTATTCCGAGGAACCGGATAACCGCTGCAGCCTGCGGTAGTATTTAAATCTGAAATCGGCGCCGGCACTGAGGCTCAACCCCAGGTCGGGAGAGTGCTTGTCGCGTCCGTCATCATTTATGTCGAACATATTCAGAGTGGTTATACCGATCATTCCGAAGGGCAGTATGTCCCACCAGTCCGTGCTCAGGACACGTCTGGCATAGCCCAGACTTATTGAACATAGTTCAACATCCGACCTTTGCGGGAAATGCAGGGAGAGATAGTCAAAGTCCTCAGTCAACTTACCGAACTTGGCACTTACGTCAAACATATAGACCGACTTGTTTACCGGAACGGCAAATCCCAAGTTGAGGCCGGTAGGGATGGTAAACCCAACTGGGGCGACATTGGTCATAAATACGGATTGAACGACATTCATATAGTATCCGATGCCGATTTCATAGTCACCTATGATGGGTTCACTTTCACGTATTTCGGTAATCTCCAGCATCGCCTTAACCTTGTTTTCGTATTCAGCGAGAGCCTCTTCGTTCTCTCCCCGTGCGGTTTCGTTGCGAACTTCGTCGAGAACGGCTTCCATACAGGATTCATAGTATAGCAATGAATCCTGATGTGCTGCAGGCCCGGCATGGTTGAGCCCGTTCTGAGCCTTTCTCCTGTACACTTCCGATATGTCAAATACCAACTGATTGTACCGCAGGTCATTGTTGGTAAAACGGTCAGGCACGGCCCACGCTTCGGTTCTGTTAAACCAGTTGTTTACAATATAGTTGTCGTATATCAGATTATGCTTCTTGACTTTTTCTGAGTTGAAATCCCACGCCATATTGCCGCCGTAGTATTCATTATCACGATTAGGACTTTTTCTGGGCCTGAAGTCGCCCACTTCCAAGGGCCTTTCGTCCCAGTACAGCCTGGCTTCTCCGGCAGGAATATCGAGGAAAGGGACAATGGTTTGACCGCAGACTATTATTGGGAAAAACAACAGCGCTGCAAGTGTCAATGCACGGAAGAATGTTTTCATGATTGTCAGTATGGGTTATACTTCTTCGCAGAGTTGTTATCCGGTGCTATTCCGTGGTGAACGGCAGCAGGGGCAGGTTGAAACTGTTCCAGAGGTGGCCGATTTGGAAGTCGTGCCAGAGATAGCGGACGTACCGCACGTCGGGCACCTGGTCGGAGGAGACGGTCAGGGAGTTGCCGCTGGCAGAAGTGATGTGTGCCGGGTGCCAGACTTTGTCGGATCCCGCCACTTCAAAGCCGTTGACAGACTGGAGTTCCGTCCCGGGAGTGGTATGGATGCCGTCTTCGCAGCGGGTCATCACTATCGTGGCGGTAGCACCTTGCAGCTGGACACTCTTGACGTCGGGGGAGTCGCTGCCGTGAACATCAAAGCCATACCAGTGCTCCAGAGCCAGGTTCGCCAGGCGTTCTCCGACCTCCGCCTTTTTACGGGGATGGATGATGCCTTTTTCAAATTCATAGACCAGATCGCAGGTGGCGATCATTGCAGAGTTGGGTACGAGTTTGGCCGCCGCTTTCTGGCGGTCGCGCAGGATGGGTGCAAATCCCGTATCGTCGGTTGCTCCGTATTTATCGTAGGGTGCAATCTGTACATAGTAGAAAGGCAGGTTGCCGCGACCGAACAGCTTACGCCACCGGGTTACCATAGCAGCCTGGTACTCTGCATAATCCTGTTCGTAAATACGGTATACGTTCGAACATCCCTGATACCAGATGAAACCGTTTATTGTGTAGTGCCGGATCGGATAGATCATAGCATTGTACATGACGGTGTTGGCCAAATGGGGCTTGTTCTCAGCCATGTTGCTGCTGATATTCCGGTCGATGTCCTCCGATGTCCATCCGACGCTGCAAAGGGCTTCGCGGTCCATCCAGGGTTCTATCATCGAGCCGCTCCAGCAGGGAACGATAAGGCCTACGGGCACGTTCAATTTTCGGGCGAGTTCCCTGCCGAAGAAATATGCCGTGGCGCTGAATTTCGCAATATGGCCATCGTCTGCAGACCACCAGGTACCGAGGGTCTGTTCTTGTTTTTCCGTAGATGTAACCTTGGGCACTATGAACATTCTTACTTCGGGATAGAGGTAGGCATCCCGCATGGCCTCGGCACTGTTCTCTACAGGCTGGCCATCCCAACCCGCCATAGGCATATCCATATTGGACTGTCCACTGCAGAGCCATACCTCTCCAATGAGGATATTCTCCAGCATGACTGACTGCTTGCCGCAGGTTATTTTTATCCATTGGGGAGTGAAAGAGGCATCGGGAGTAGCCACAGCCACTTTCCACAGGCCGTCGGGGTCCACGGTGGTTCTGTAGTGGGCAGAACTCCAAGATACCGAAACCTGGATCACGGAGCCGGAGGCCGCCCAACCCCAGATATTGGCATTTGTATTCCTTTGGAGCACCATATTATCCCGCAGGGCATACGGTATGCTGAGGCCTGAGCCGGGAAAAGCCGTCTCTCCGCAAGGAATCATTATGGATGTGCCGTCTGCAAGGCAGAGTGTGACACTATCCCCGTCCTTTCCTATAGTGACATCGCTGATAAGGCTGCGGTCCAAGGCACTTCCGGCCCCTTTCCACGTCTGGCCTTCGTCATAAGAGACTTCCCAGGTGACGGTGTCGTCGTTGATGCGGAACAACGGGGTCACCCCATTCTGACCGGGTTCGCCAGATTCTCCCGGTTCGCCCGGCTCTCCGGGCTCGCCTTTACGGTTAAAGGAGATGGAAGAGCTATCGTCGAAGGTGAGCGTGTAAACACCGTCGCTCTCAGAGACCCCGACCACCGTTTTGCCATTGTCCAGTTTGGAAAGAAGGTCCTTGTAGGTATTCAGGCTTTCCACAGCTTCGAGCCGCTGTCGCAGGCCTGCGATTTCTTCGCGCAGTTCGGAGTCATCGTATTTTTGGCAGCCGCCCGGCATCAGGGCCAGGGTTGCAATCAGCACTAACGAAAGGAGTCTTTTCATAAAGGTATTCAGAATTGTGTGTGAACTAATCTACGGCTTCGCAAAGCAGGGTGGCGGGAGTGCAGTCTTTCACGAGGACCGTTACGTACTCGCCCGTATGGTGGCCGGCGGCGGGGAAGACGCACGCCTTGTTCTGGCTGGTGCGCCCCATCAGGTCGGCGGAGGATTTCTTGGAAAAGCCCTCGATGAGCACCTCGAAGGTCTTGCCCACGTCGCGGCGGTTGCTCTCCAGGGAGAGTTCTCCCTGAAGCGCGATGATTCTCTCCAGACGGGCGGTTTTGACCTCCGGCGGAACATCGTCGGGGTAGTGCCGTTGCGCCAGGGTTCCCGGCCGCTCGGAATACTGGAACATAAAGGCGGAGTCGAATCTGACTTGACGGAACAAATCCAGGGTATCTTCGAAATCGGCCTCCGTCTCACCGCAGAAACCGGTGATGACGTCGGTGGTAATGGCGCAGTCGGGCATAATCTCGCGGATGCGGGCAACCCGCTCCAGATACCACTCGCGGGTGTGGCGGCGGCGCATCTTCTCCAGCATAACATTGCTGCCCGACTGTACAGGCAGATGGATATGCTTGCAGATATTGGGGTAGGCCGCCATCGTGAGCAGCACTTCGTCTTTCATATCCTTGGGGTGGGAGGTTGCAAAGCGGACGCGCACCGAAGGCGAGAGCCGGGCCACCATCTCCAGCAGCCGGGCAAAGCCCACTTCGCCGAACTTATAGGAATCGACGTTCTGTCCCAGCAGGATTATCTCTTTGTAGCCTGCGTCAATCACTTCGCGCGCCTCCCGAAGGATGCTTTCGCAGTCACGGCTGCGCTCCCCGCCGCGGGTGTATGGCACCACGCAGTAAGAGCAGACGTTATTGCAGCCGCGCATTATGGAGATGTATGCGCTCACGCCGTTTGAATCCATACGGACCGGCGAAATATCGCCGTAGGTCTCTTCGTGGCTCAGAAGTGTGTTGATTTGTTTGCTGCCGGTGGAGCGGATAATATCCAGCAGACGCGGCAGGTCGCGGTAGGCATCGGGACCGGCCACCAGATCCACAGCCGGATGCTCGAGCAGTTTTTCTTTGAGTCTCTCGGCCATACAGCCTATGACCCCCACCAGAAGGCTGGGATGCTTTTTCTTTTCCAGCCGGAAGAAGTCCAGCCGGCCGAGGATGCGCTGCTCGGCATTGTCACGTATCGCGCAGGTATTGATCAGCACCAGGTCAGCGGAGGAAACTTCCTTGCAAAGTACATATCCGCTTTTGGAAAGTATCGCCAGCACCACCTCGCTGTCATTTACGTTCATCTGACAGCCGTAGGTCTCTATCAGCACCCTTGGCGCAATGGTATAGTTATTGTTCATAGCCAGCACAAAAAGACTCCGCGAAGTTAGTTTTTATTATTATCTTTGCCTTGAAATGAGGAATTTTTTAGCGATAGTACTGGTTTTGTTTTCGCTGTCCGCCTGCAAACCGCTGAGCGAGCAGATCAACGTGAACGACTATTCCCTGGAGAACGTAGGCAACGTCGCCCTGGGACTGTCACAGTTGAGTGCCGACGCCAACCTGCTTATCGATGCAGACAACGCCTCAGGTATGGACATAACCCTGTCCGACCTTACGGCAGAACTCTATACAAAGAGCGGCAAGAAAGTGGCTACGGTCGGCCTGGCCACCGGAATAGGCAGGGATAAACCGATTCTTCACCGCCGCACCTCCGAGCAGGTGAAGGTGCCTCTGAAGATTGACTTTGACAGTCCGCTGTCGGCCATTACTCTGCTGGCAATGTCTATGAAGGACTATGGCGAGAAAGGTTATACCGTGGACTACGACCTCACCCTGAAGGCAGGCATCTTCAAGAAGCGCTTCCGTCAGGACAGCATTCCTGTCAAGGATCTTGTTAAAACGTTGCAGCAATGAAAAAAGCTTTTCTGACAATACTTGCCCTGGTGGCTCTCAGTGCCGTTGCCGGTGCACAGACTGATGCGGCGGTGGATTCCACTTATGCGAACCGTACTGCGGTTGACTCCACCCTCGTGGGCAAAAGCATTTTCCAGGTGCTGGGAAGCAGCAACGCCCTTTCGAACGACGGCAAGGTAGTGATAGACCAGCCCGAAGCCCTATCGAAGGCGATGACGTCGCACATCGCACGCAACGCCTCCAGACGCCTGACCGGCTATCGCATCCGCATCTTTTTCGACAATAAGCAGAATGCCCGTGCGATGAGCGAGAAAGTGGCCGAATCCTTCAGGGCACAGCACCCCGGCATAAGCGTATACCGCGGATATGACAACCCCTATTTCAAGGTTACTGTAGGTGACTTCCGCACGAAAGAAGATGCCAGACGTTTTTTGAACTCGATCAAAGGCGCTTACCCGTCGGGCTTCATTGTTCGTGAGAGAATCAGCAATCCGGTGATGTAATATGGCAAAACAGTCCCTGACACAGGAGTTGAGGCAGACACAGCGCCTGTCTCCGTTGCAAATCCAGACCATCAAGCTGCTGGAGTTGCCGACGCTGGAGTTGCAGCGCCGCGTGCAGCAGGAACTGGAAGAGAACCCCGTGTTGGACGAGGTGGTGGAAGACGAGAACGATCCCGAAGAAGAGGCTCCCAAAAACGTTTCCCTTACTGAATATGCCGGGAGCGATCCAACCCCGTCTTACAAACTGTACGTAAACAACCAGGGCAAGGACGAGAAGCCCCAGTACAACACTTTCTCGGTCAAGGAGAGCCTCCAGCAGAACCTTGAAAACCAGCTGGGTTACTGTAAACTGGACGAGCGCGGATTCCAGATTGCCCGCTTTATGATAGGAATGCTGGAAGAGGACGGCTACCTGAGGCGCGACCTTGAGAGTCTCTGCGACGATATCTCCTTCAAACTCAACATAGAGACCACAGAAGAGGAACTGGAGAGCATACTGAAGGTAATCCAGAGTTTCGAACCGGTGGGCGTGGGCGCACGTAACCTGCAGGAATGCCTTCTGCTACAGCTTGATGTGGACGATCCGACCCCGGCGCAGGTTGTGGCCAGGAAGATTGTGGAAGAGTGCTTCGACGCCCTTGCGAAGAAACATTACTCAAAAATCATCCAGAAACTGGGCATAGACGAGCAGATGCTCAAGAGCGCCATAGAGGAAATCACCCGCCTGAATCCCCGCCCCGGCGGGCAGATAGACGATACCTATTCCGACCAGGCGCAGCAGATAGTTCCCGATTTTATCCTGGAGTTGAAAGACGGCGTACCGGTGATATCGATGCCCCGTTTCAGCATCCCCGAACTCAGGGTCAATAAGAACTATGCCGAACTGCTGATGCAGGCCGCCGGCAAGTCGACCCGTCAGGAAAAGGAGGCCGTCTCTTTCGTAAAGTCCAAGCTGAACTCGGCCAAATGGTTCGTAGAGGCAATAAAACAGCGTCAGAAGACCCTCCAGAACACGATGAACGCCATAGTGGCTTTCCAGTACGACTATTTCATCGACGGCGACGAAACCAAGCT
>CACYEB010000172.1 GCA_902773305.1 uncultured Bacteroidia bacterium | reverse complement strand
GGGGGGGGCTTTCAAATCCAAACTAAAATCGTCGGAAAAGTGGTGGACGAAGCCGGTGTTCCCATCCCCGGCGTGTTCGTTTATCCCCGCGGCGTGCCCGGCGAGGGTACGGCCACCATTGAAGACGGCAGTTTCCAGATTAACGTCAAGTCAAACAATGTAGTGCTGGTATTCTCCGCCATAGGCTATGTGGCCCGCGACATCAAGGCCTCCGATGCCAAAAGGGTGGTGCTTAAAGAGGACCACGAGACTCTGGACGAATCGGTCGTGACAGGTATCTTTACCCGCAAGAAGGAATCCTTCACAGGTGCTGTGCAGACCATCACGGCAGAAGAGCTCCATCGAGTGGGCAATGCCAACGTGATAGAGAGCATCAAGCGCATTGACCCGGCACTGCTGGTGCTGGAAAACCTGGAGGCCGGCTCCAACCCCAACGTGATGGCCCAGATGCAGCTTCGCGGCGCTTCGGCCCTCACTATGGAGACCAGTGCCCTCAAGAGCAACTTCGTTACGGCTGCCAATATGCCGCTCTTTATCCTGGACGGTTTCGAGACCAATATCGAGAAAATCACCGATATGGATATGAACCGCGTTCAGAGCATCACCATTTTAAAGGATGCCTCCGCCAAGGCGATTTACGGTTCCAAGGGCGCCAACGGCGTGATTGTGATAGAAACCAAGGCGCTCACAGCCGAAAAGACCATTGTGACCTACACCGGCAGCGCGACCCTGGAGATGCCCGACCTGACCAGCTACAACCTCTGCAACGCTGTCGAAAAGCTCACCATAGAGCAGCGTGAGGGCAGAAAGTATTTCGGCAGCGGGTATGGCGACAGCTACGAAACTGTCGTAAAGCAGAATATGTTCTACCAGCGTATGAAGCGGGCTATGGAGGGCGAGAGCACATATTGGCTGAGCAAGCCCCTGCGGGTAGGCATAGGGCAGAAGCACTCCCTTGGCGTGGAAATGGGGACCAAGGATTTGAAGGCCTTACTGACTTTTGCCTACAACGACGTGCAGGGCGCGATGAAAGGTTCCAAGCGCGACATCATCACCGGCGATATGAACCTTTCGTACCGTGCGGGAGGCTGGGTGTTCCGCAACATTATGAGCATCAGCGCAATGAACGGCAGCGACTCTCCCTGGGGCGATTTTGACGAATACGCCAGGCAGAATCCCTATTTTACCCCCTACGACGAGAACGGCAACGTCAAGAAGTTTCTCTATACCGGCGTCATAGACGGTTACAGCGAGCCTGAGGTGGTTAACCCCATGTGGAACGCAACCATAGGCACTTCAAAGACATCGCAGTATCTCGATTTTACCGACAACTTTTATGTGGAGTACAATCTGGCCCAGTCGCTCAAGCTTGTGGCAAGGTTCGGCATTGACACCAAAAAGACTCAGTACGACACCTTCTTGCCGGCCGAGCATACCAGTTTCGTGAAAATAGTTTCGCTCACGGCAACCGACTATATCAACAGGGGTTCCTACGAACTCACCTCCGGCAATTACGTGGACTATTCGGCAGATGCCAGCGCCCAGTTCAACCGCACCTTTGCCGACAAGCACTATGTGTTTGCCACTGCGCAGTACAATATCTCCGAAACCCACTACGATGAGGTCTCCAACAGGGCATTCGGCTTTCCCAACAGCTTTATGAAAACCCTTGCCCAGGCGCGGACATATCAGACCGGCAGCCGGCCTACCGGAGACGACGGCATCAACCGCAACCTGGGCTCCCTGCTCACTGCCGGCTATTCCTACGACAACCGCTATATGGCCGACGCCACCGTCAAGGCCAGCGCCTCCAGCGTGTTCGGGAGCAACCGCCGCTGGGGTGTCTTCTGGAGTGCCGGCGTAGCCTGGAACCTTCATAACGAGGCTTTTATGGCGGGTGCCAAGGACTGGCTCAAGACCTTCAAGATCCGTGCTTCGGTGGGCTCTTCCGGAAACCAGAACTATTCCAACAACATCTCACTGCCGGTGTACCAGTATTTCAACACCAGTTACTACAGCGGCTTTGCCGGTGCCCAACTCAAGAATATGGAGAATCCCAACCTGCAATGGGAAGAGAAGATGGACTACAATGTCGGCGTCGATTTCCGCACAAAGCGGATAAATGCCGTGCTGGACGCCTATATCGCCGACACGCGTAATCTGGTGTTCAACCGTTCCATTGTGCCCAGTACCGGTTTCAGCACTGTGATAGACAATATGGGCAAGGTCCGTAACAAGGGTATAGAGGCCAGTCTGAGCTACATCCTCCTGCAGCGCGGGGCCTCCTACCTGAGCGTCTATGGCAAGGTGGCCGTCAACGACAACCGCATCCTGCAGATTTCAGAAGCTATGGAGGCCTACAACAAGCAGCAGGCCGCTGCCGCCGATGCTATCAACTCTCCCGCTCCGGTGGTGCGTTACTACAACGGCGCTCCGCTTCACTCCATCTGGGTTGTCGAGTCCCTCGGTATAGATTCCTCCGACGGCAGAGAGGTTTACATAAACCGCGACGGCAATATGACCAAGACCTGGAATGCCCTGGATCTGAAGAATTACGGCTCGTCCGACCCGCTCTACAACGGCAACTTCGGCATCAACGGAGAGCTGTCGGGTTTCGGCTTCAACATATTGTTCACTTACTACGGCGGCGGCAAACTTTATAACATCACGCTGCTCAACAAGGTTGAGAATGTGGATATGCAGTATAATGTGGACCGCCGCATCTTCGAGGGCAGGTGGTTCAAGGCCGGGCAGAATGCACCCTACAGGGGGCTGGGAATAAACGGAACAATGCAGGATGATGAGCAAGGCGTATGGTACCCGGAAATGACCAGGCCCACATCCCGATTTGTGCAAGACAATAATGTGATGGACATTTCTTCACTCTCTGTCTACTACGAGTTTCCTACAGCCCTTATCCAGAAGCTCAGGCTCTCCCGCCTGCGCCTCACTCTCTACGCCAACGACCTTTATACATTCTCTTCAATAGACATCGAGAGGGGAACGGCCTATCCTTATGCCCGCTCGGCATCGTTCTCCCTGACCGCAACATTCTAACAAGGCAATCCTATGAAAAAGTCAATAATAAGTTTTGTATTTCTGCTTGCGGCTCTCGTGCCACTGTCTACCTCTTGCCAGAAGTGGCTTGAGGCCACTTCTTCTTCTCAGGTTGCCGGCGACAAATTGTTCGCCACACGCAGCGGTTTTCACGAGGCCCTGGTTGGCGTATATCTGCTTATGGGAAATTCAAGTATGTATGGTGCGGAGTATACATACGGTGCAAACGATGTGGTGTGCATGCCGTATTCTCCCAGCAATGAGACTGTATTGAAAACATTCCAGCAGCACGCCTACAATACGCCTGCCATAGAGTCCAGGATAGACCGGATGTGGTTGACCGGCTACAAATGTATAGCCAACATCAACAAGACGCTTTACGAACTTGAGCGCCGTCGCGACGTGATAACCGACGGGCTCGAATATAATCTTATCAAAGGAGAGCTTCTGGCTGCCAGGGCATATATCCACTTTGACCTGATGAAGATGTATGGTCTGGAATCCTGGGCCGGGGATAATGCCGGCAGGTATACGGTGCCATATTCCACCGACTACAGCAGTGCGGCTCCGCCGCAGCATACTTATGCCGAAACGGCTGACCTTATTGTCAAGGACATCAAGGATGCCCTGGAGTGTCTCCAGGATGACCCGGTGAGAGGGGTCAAAAGCGAATCGTTTGACTCCTACATCAACAGTGACGGCTTTTGGAGTGACCGCCAGAAGCGTTTCAACTACTATGCCGTGGAGGCGCTGCTGGCCCGCGTGAGCCTCTGGCGGCGGGATTTTGTCACGGCAGGCCAACTGGCAGCCGACGTTATTAAAGGCGTGACGGACAATGGTCTGGTCCATTGGATAGATGTGGATGCATTCCGCGAACAGACCGAATATGACTATCGTGACTGGACATTCTCCTGCGAACACATATTCTCGCTGGAGATAACAAACCTGTACGACTATTTGTCTTTAGTGTTCTTCAACCCCCAGCCAAACAGTGGCGTATTGCTGGACAATTTGGCAGTCGAGCAGTTGTACCACGATTCCAGCTGGGGTGTCGATGACCTTAACGAAGATGTCCGCGGGCCGTCCGGTCTTCTCAAGTACAGCGCAAACGGCTATCAGGTATATAAGTTTTACAGTTCCAACGGCTATCTGGAGCGCTTCCGCGGCCGTATGCCTATGATCAAGCTTTCTGAAATGTACCTGATCCTGGCCGAGGTTGCGCTTCAGGCATTCGATTATGACGGGGCCCTGGACTATCTGGACGAACTGCGATTCCATCGCGGAGTCACCACCTCTGTCCGATCTCATCCCGCGCCTCCTTCCGGCGTCGTTCTTGACTCTCAGACCGAAATAGTGCTCAGCCATATTCTGGCCGAATACCTGCGGGAGATGGTGGGAGAGGGACAGTTCCTTTATGCTTTCAAGCGCTTTTGCGGAGAGTATGGCCTCAGTGC
>CACYEB010000171.1 GCA_902773305.1 uncultured Bacteroidia bacterium | reverse complement strand
TGTACCTCGATGCCCAGCCTGCGTGCCTCGATGACAGCCGCCATATCGGAGGCGATGACCGCAGTCACACCCGCCTCGCGCGCTGCGGCAAGCAACTGCCGCATCGGCTCCAGATCCTCATCGTAAAAAGTTATGTTGACTGTCAGATAGCTTTTGACCCCTGCAGCACGACAAATATCGCACACCTGCGGCAGGTCCTCCATCGCAAAGTTATTGGCCGAATGCGAACGCATATTGAGCCGGCCGACCCCGAAATAGACCGAGTCCGCACCGCCTTGGATTGCGGCGGTCAGGCACTCGAAATTGCCCGCGGGGGCCATTATCTCAAGCGGTCTAGTCTTCACGGTGGACAAGCGTTTCGGAGAACTCTCTCAAACGGGCGATCTGGGCGGACGAGAAACCCTTGCCTTCTAGTTTTTCGAGCGCACGGGCGTGGAAATCTTCAATTGCAGAAACTGCGGCCTCTTTAACCCCGAGATCTATATACAACTGCTGCATGGCCGATATCTTTTCCGCCGCGCGGTCCGACGGGAGCGCCATAACGGTTTCGAGCCGTACGCGGTCGGCGCCGGAAGCACGCTTGTAAGCCTCCACCAGCAACCAGGTCTTCTTGCCGCAGAGAATATCTCCGCCAATCTTCTTGCCGAACACGCTGGCATTGCCGAAGGTGTCCAGATAGTCGTCGCAAATCTGGAACGCGAGACCTATCTGCCATCCGAAGTCGTAAAGGGCCTCGGTCTGGGCATCCGGGGCTCCGGCAATCAGGGCGCCCATCTTGGCAGAGCACGCCAGCAGGGCGGCCGTTTTGAGGCCTATCATCTCGATATATTCCCGGGAGGTAACTGTCGGCTGCGTCTCGAACTCCATATCGTACTGCTGCCCCTCGCACACCCGGGCCCCCATCTCGGTGAAAGTTTCCAGCACGGCGGAAGTCCTTGCGGCAGGGCAGGCCTGAAGATATTTATAGGCCAGGATGCACATCACGTCGCCGGAAAGTATCGCCACATTGTCGTTCCACTTGCGGCACACGGTGAGCTGGCCTCGACGGGTGTCGGCACGGTCCATAATGTCATCGTGGAGCAAGGTGAAATTGTGGAATATCTCAAGCGCCAGGGCGGGCTGGATTATCTGGGACGAGATATCGTCGCTGAAAAGGTTGAAAGCGGTCAGGCACAACCTCGGACGGAGGCGCTTGCCCCCTATTGACATCATATACTCCAGCGGCTCGTACAGTCCCGCCGGCTCCTTTACAAACTTCAGGCTGCCGATTGCACGCATCACAATCGCGTCCAGCTCTTTTAACGGATACATTGGCTCGGTAAGATATTTCCACAAATATAAACATTCTTTTGCTCAGTTCGGCGCATTACGGAGATTCACTATTATTTGTGTATCTTTGCCAACAACAAAAACGACATCTGATGGAGATACTTTTCGCTACGGCAAACCGCAACAAGGTGATTGAGATTGCAGGGAAATTGGGTGAGGATTACAAAATCATAACACCCGCAGATCTGGGGTACGAGGGCGATATTCCGGAAACCCATGAGACCATTGCGGAGAATGCGGTGGAAAAGGCGCAGTTCATCTGGGACAAGTTCGGCAAGAATTGCTTTGCCGACGATACGGGACTTGAGGTGGATTATCTGGGCGGCGCCCCGGGCGTCTATTCCGCACGTTATGCCGGCACGCCCAAGGACCCTGTCCAAAATGTCGTAAAACTGCTCAAGGAACTGGACGGAGTCCCCTTTGAAGAGCGCACCGCCCGTTTCCGCTGCGTGATAGCCCTTATCGAAGACGGCGAACTTCACACCTTCGAGGGAATCTGCGAAGGAAATATATCCCTGACGCCGATGGGTACGCTGGGATTCGGCTACGACCCTGTCTTTATCCCCCTGGGGATGGAGAGGACTATGGCCATGCTCTCCCTAGAAGAGAAGAACGTCATCTCCCACCGCGGGCGCGCTGTGGAGAAACTTGTGGCATACCTGCACAGCAAGCAGTCCTGACCGCTCCCTGCCGAGACACAATCAGTACCCGGATGCCAGCCGAACGTGAATCACGCATAATAGTTCTCCATCTCACCAAGTATGGGGACCGCTCACTGGTGGTACACGCTCTGGATGCAGAGAAGGGACGCACCGGGTTCTTTCTCCGGGGCGCCGGCAAGGGGCGCAGCCCTCAGGGACAGTTCCATAGCCTGAGCATATTGGACATCACCGCCGTTAGGGGCAAGGGAGACCTGGAGTATCTCCGCGAGTCGGAACGGGCATATCCCCTGACCGGAATACGCACCGACCCCAGCAAGGGCGCGGTGGCGCTGTTCATAGGCGAACTGCTCTGGCGGGGAGTGCTGGACGGAGCCATGGACCCCGACCTGTTCCGTTTTCTGGAGCGTGAAATTACCGCCCTGGACCTGTCACAGGGCAGCGTGGCCAATTTCCATATCTGTTTTCTGGTGGATTTCTGCCGGGCGCTGGGATTCCTTCCCAAGGACAACTACTCTCCGGACACTCCCTTTTTCCAACCCGTTACCGCAGAGTTCACCGCCCCCGGCCTGCCGGCAGAGACCTGGACCGAAGAAGACTCCCGGCTGCTGCACGAGATTCTCTCCAAACCGCGCGAAGAGGCGATGGCCATCCCCCTGAACCGCGACCGCCGGGGCCTTTTCGCACAAAAGATGGCAGAATACCTTTCCTACCATCTTTCGCTCAACCTGAATCTCCGCTCGCTGAAGGTGCTTCACGACCTTTTCAGCTAGGCGATGTCGTTCAGAATCAATTCGTAGTCTATCTGCTTCTGTTCCAGCGAGGCGCGCAGCACGCGGATGCGCACTTTGTCGCCCAGGGTAAACGACCTGCCCGAAGTCTTGCCGGTGATGCGGTATTTCTCTTCGTCGAAAGTGAAATAATCCTCTTTGATGGCTTTGAGGGAGACCATCCCCTCGACTTTCGAAGGCTCGATCTCTACATACATACCCCACTCTGTGAGACCGCTCACCGTTCCGTCGAACTCCTGCCCTATCTTGTCCTGCATAAACTCGGTGAGCTTGTATTTGATGCTGGCGCGCTCGGCATCGGTGGCCACCTGTTCGCGGGCGGAGCAGTACTGACACCACATCTCGTAGGTAGCCTTGTCGGGCAGCTTCTCAACCTTGCGGCCGGCGTTGAAAGCGGCCAGGTATTCGGTGAGCAGGCGGTGCACCATCATATCGGGATAACGGCGGATGGGACTCGTAAAATGGGTGTAGAAGGGGAATGCCAGACCATAGTGCCCCACATTGTCGGTGGAGTAGCAGGCACGGGCCATCGCCCTTAAGGCCAGCATCTCTATGGCATTTTCTGCCGCCGAACCCTTGACCTCCTTGAGCAGTGCGTTCAGGCTCTTTGTCGCAGCCTTGGCCGTCTCGGTAGGGCCCATCTTGAAGCCGAAGTTGCCGGCAAAGGCGCGCAGGCCGCCCAGTTTTTCCGCATTGGGCGCCTCGTGGATACGGTAAACCATCGTCGGATCCTTGTAACCCGTCTTCTTGGCCACGAACTCCGCCACGCCGCGGTTGGCCAGCAGCATAAACTCCTCTATGAGGAAGTTGCTCTCCTTGCTGATTTTCTGATAGACGTTCACGGGATGGCCCCCATCGTCTATCTCCACCTTCATCTCGGGACGCTCGAAGTTGATGGCGCCTTTTTCAAAACGTTTACGGCGCAATATCGAAGCCAGGCCCCAGAGTTCCTTCAACTCATCCTTCAGCGGTCCGTCGCCCCCTTCCAGGATTGTCTGGACCTGTTCGTAGTCGAACCGTTCATCTGAATTAATGATGGTGCGGCCGAACCAGCTTTCCACCACGTTGGCCTTCTCGTCCATCTCGAACACGGCAGAGAAGCAAAGCTTGTCTTCGTGCGGCCGGAGCGAGCAGAGCTTGTTGGAGAGTTTCTCGGGGAGCATCGGGATGGTGCGGTCCACAAGATAGACGCTGGTGGCGCGGTTGTAACCCTCCTTGTCCACCACGTCGCCGGGACGCACATAATGGGTGACATCGGCGATGTGGATGCCGACCTCGACGTGACCGTTGTCCAGTTTTATGTACGACAGGGCGTCGTCAAAGTCCTTGGCGTCCGCCGGGTCTATGGTGAAGGTGGTAACTTTGCGATAGTCTTTGCGGCGGGCGATTTCCGCGGCCGTAATCTTTTCGGAAATCTTATCTGCGGCCTCCTCCACCTCGGGCTCGAAGCGGTACGGCAGGTTATACTCTGCCAGGATGGCGTGCATCTCGGTGTCGTTGTCTCCGGGAAGACCCAGCACGTCCACTATCTTGCCCAGCGGCTCGGCGCTCTTGCGGGGCCAGTCCACCACCAGCACCGCCACTTTCATCCCGTTCTCCGCCTTTTTGCCTCCTATGGTGGGGAGTTCTTCCCCGTCTTCAAGCGGAATGCGGATATCGTAAGGCATCCGGGGGCTCTCTACGATTGCCCAAACCTGACGGCCACGGACAATCAGCACCCCTATGTGCGGCTTGGGACTGCGTTCCAGAATGCGAATGACTTCTCCCTCCCGGCGCGGACCGGCCTTCTTCTTGCCGGCCACCACCAACACGGTGTCGCCGTTGAGCGCCCCCCGCAGACGGTTGGGCCTAACCATAATGTCGTCTTGCTGCCCTTCCACCACCACGAAACCGATTCCGTCGCGTGACAGGCTCACCACCCCCTTATACTCCTCTACGCTCTTGCTCCTGCGCTCTTTTGTGCTGAAACGGACTGGGGCTCTGCCCTTTGTATTTTTCTTGGCCGCAACTTTCTTTTTACTGTTTTTTTTACCCATAATTTGAAGTACCTTTGTGGGATGCCGGACCCGCAGTAACCGCGCGCCGGCAGTTGTGCAAATTTAGCAAATTCAAACGATTTTTTCTATGAAAAAGAAGGTTTTACTAATGATTCTGGACGGCTGGGGTGAAGGCAAGAAAGACCACAGCAATGCAATATATACCCAGGGACAGCCGCACATCGACGCCCTCAGGGCCAAATATCCATTCTCACATCTGAGTGCCTGCGGCGAAGACGTCGGCCTGCCCGACGGCCAGATGGGCAACAGCGAGGTGGGTCACCTGAACATCGGCGGCGGCCGCATAGTATACCAGGACCTGGTCAAGATAAATATGGCCTGCCGCGAGCACAGGCTCCTGGAAAACAAGGAGATCGCCGCCGCATACGACTATGTGAAAAAGAGCGGCTGCGCGCTGCACTTTATGGGCTTGACAAGCCACGGCGGCGTTCACTCTTCGCTGAATCATCTCTATGAATTCCTGGCTGTCGCAAAGCAGCAGGGGCTGAAGGACGTGTTCGTGCACTGCCTGATGGACGGCCGTGACTGCGATCCCCGCAGCGGCAAGGGCTTCGTGGAAGAGCTGGAACAGAAGATGGCCGCTACCACCGGCAAGGTTGCCAGCGTTATCGGCCGCTACTACACTATGGACCGCGACAAGCGCTGGGAGCGCGTCAAGGAGGGTTATGACCTGATAGTGAACGGTGTGGGCAAAAAGGCTACCAACGCCGTTGAGGCTATCCGGCAGTCTTATGACGAAGGCGTTACAGACGAATTCATCAAACCCATCTGCGTGGTGGATGCCGACGGCAATCCCGTGGCCACCATCAAGAAGGGCGACGCCGTGATATTCTTCAACTTCCGCAACGACCGGGCCCGCGAAATCACCAACGTCCTCACACAGCAGGATATGCCCGAAGCAGGGATGCACACCATCCCCCTCTACTACTGCTGCCTGACCCCCTACGACGACAAGTTCACCGGCCTGCACATACTCTTTGACAAGGAGAACGTGCAGAAGACCCTTGGCGAGACCGTAGCTGCGGCGGGACTGCGTCAGCTGCGCATCGCAGAAACCGAAAAGTACGCCCACGTGACCTTCTTCTTCAACGGCGGACGCGAGGCTCCTTTCGAGAACGAGGACCGCATCCTCATCAATTCTCCCAAGGTGGCAACCTACGACTTGCAGCCGGAGATGAGCGCCCCTGAGGTGGCCGACGCCCTTATGGCGGACCTCAAGACAGAGAAGCACGATATGGTGATCCTGAACTTTGCCAACGGCGATATGGTGGGCCACACCGGCGTCTATGACGCTATCTGCAAGGCTGTCAAGACTATCGACGAACTCACCGGGCAGGTGGTGGAAGTAGCCCGTGCGCACGGCTACAGCGTGCTTATCACCGCCGACCACGGCAATGCCGACAATGCGGTGAACCCCGACGGCAGTCCCAACACCGCACACTCGCTGAACAAGGTGCAGTTCGTGGTGGTGGACGACGACGTCAAGAGCGTTTCCGACGGCCGCCTGGCCGACATCGCCCCCACGATGCTGACCCTTATGGGCATCCCCCAGCCCGCAGAGATGACCGGAAAATCCCTGATCAGCTTTTAGCGGAGTATGTCTTTCGTTCACCTTCACGTCCACACCCAGTATTCCGTCCTGGACGGCTTCAGCGACATTAGCGGCCTGTTTGCCGCCGCAGAAGCCGACGGGCAGACCGCCCTGGCCATCACAGACCACGGCAATATGTATGGCGTGAAGGAGTTCCTGAACGTGGCGGGCAAACACCCGGCGGTGAAACCCATCGTGGGCTGCGAAATGTACGTGGCCCGCAGCGGCGACCGCTTCAAGCACGCCGGCGGCAAGGAAGAACAGGGCGCACACCACCTCATTCTGCTGGCCAAAAACCTTACCGGCTACCATAATCTGCTCAAACTAAGCTCCTTGTCCTTCATAGAGGGGTATTACTACAAGCCCAGGATAGATCACGACCTGCTGGAAAAATACCACGAAGGCCTCATTTGCAGCAGCGCCTGCCTGGCAGGCGAACTCCCCCGAGCCATCTACGCACAGGATTTCAAGAAAGCGGAGGAGATAATTGAGTGGTACCACAACCTCTTCGGAGACGATTACTACCTGGAGGTGATGCGGCACGAGACCAAGATTCCCGGCGGCGACAAAAGGGTCTTCATCCAGCAGCAGATGGTCAACGAGAAGATTTTCGAATACGGCCAAAAGTTCGGTATCAAAGTCATCGCCACCAACGACGTCCACTTTGTAGCAGCCGAAGACGGCCCCTCTCACGACCGGCTTATCTGCTTGACCACCAACGAATTCTACGACTCACCCACCCGTCTGCGCTACACTCAGGAGGAGTACCTCAAGAGTCAGGAGCAGATGACCGAACTGTTCATCGACCACCCCGAGGTGGTCGAAAACACGCTTGAGGTTGCGGCCAAGGTGGAGCCCTACACGATAGATTCCGATCCTATCCTGCCCAAATTCGAACTGCCCCGGGAATTCCTGGACCACGTTGAAGAGCATCTGCAGAGGTACGAAACCATTATCGACGAGGGGCGCAAGGACAAGAAGGGCCGTGTACGCGGGGAGGAGTTCAACCGCTCGGTGGCATATCTTTGCGATTTGACATACCGCGGCGCCGCCATCCGATACGGAGAGATTACCGACGAAATCAAGGAGCGTATCGATTTCGAGTTGAAGACCATCTCCAAGATGGGATTCCCGGATTACTTCCTGATTGTCAACGACTTCATTTCCGCTGCACGCAATATGGGCATCTGGGTGGGCCCGGGGCGCGGCAGCGCAGCCGGCAGCGTGGTAGCTTACTGCCTGTGGATCACCAACATAGACCCGTTGCGCTACGACCTGCTGTTTGAGCGTTTCCTCAATCCCGACCGCATCTCGATGCCCGATATCGACATCGATTTCGACGACGAGGGCAAGCCCGAGGTATATCGCTATGTGGAACGGCGCTACGGCAAGGACCACGTGTCGCACGTCGTCACCTTCGGCACGATGGCAGCAAAGAGCGCCATAAAGGATGTCGGCCGCATAGAGCACCTCTCTCCGGACGACACCAACCGCATATCCAAACTGATTCCCGACCGGCCGCTGGAAATCACAGCCACCGACCCCGAAGACGAAAGCAAGAAGGTCGTCAGGAAAATCAAGATCAACATCCCCAACTGCATCCGCTATGTGCCGGAGTTCAAGCAGATTTACAAGGACGGCTCCAAGGAACTCAAGGAGGTCATAGACTACGCGGGAAAACTGGAAGGGAGCATCCGCCAGACCGGCGTGCACGCCTGCGCCACCATCATCGGCCGCGACGACCTTTC
>CACYEB010000170.1 GCA_902773305.1 uncultured Bacteroidia bacterium | reverse complement strand
CATCCGGGAAAACCGGTGGATAATTTCGTCACAGCGGCGGCCGCTTCTTCTTCTGTTTTGAAGGCCCCCACCGTGTACTTGAAAATGTTGCCGGACCTGAAACTGTGAACCGGACCTTCGCCCTTGAACCGGGCATCGCCTGGCTCGAGTTCCTTGGAGATAGCGAATATCTGCACCGCATAGAAATTCCCCGTAGCGGAAATTTCTTTTGTCTCTTCCGCCGCGGGTTTGGACGGTTCTTCTTCAGAAGGCTGTCCGCCGCTTTCATACTGGCTCTTGAATTTGCAGAATGCGTCAAAGAGATTCCCGGCCAGTTGTTCGCGCTTCTGTGCCTGTTGGAGGGTGGCTCGGTCAAGGGCGTTGGTGATAAATCCCAGCTCCACCAGCACAGATGGCATCGTGGTGCGCCAGAGAACCAGCAGTCCGCCCTGCTTGATGCCGCGGTTGCCGGCAATCGGCCCGCTCTGAAGTTCTTTCTGGCACAGTTCCGCAAATTTCAGGCTCTGCTCGAAATATGCATTCTGCATCAGGTTGAAGAAGATGTAACTCTCGGTATCGTTGGGATCGAAGCCCTGATATTTCGTCGTGTAGTCGTCCTCCAGCAGAATCACGGCGTTTTCCCGCTTGCATACCTCCATATTGGCTGCGTTCTTGTTCATACCCATCACATAGGTTTCGCATCCCGACGGGGCTTTGGAGGTCTTGGGTACAGAATTGACGTGCACCGATATGAACAGGTCAGCGCGGTTTTTGTTTGCTATGTCGGCCCTTTTGTCAAGCGGGATGAATATGTCCCTGTCCCTGGTATAAATCACCTTGACGTCTGGGTACTCCTTTTTGATGCGGTCGCCCAGCTGCAGGGCGATGTCCAGTACCACGTCCTTCTCCTTGAGTTTGCCGTCAGGCGAAATCGCCCCGGGGTCGTGGCCGCCGTGTCCGGGGTCTATGACAACCCTTTTCAATTGCACCCCCTCCGCGGCTGCGGGAAGCAGTGTGACGGCGGCTGCGAAAAGCGTTGCGAGGAGCCTCTTTATGAACAAAAACGGCATATTAGTTGTAGAAAATTCAGAAATCCGTATTTTTGCAAAGATAATAAATTTCGAGTAGAAAGCCTTTTGTGCGTTGTGCGAAATACATAGTGGTGTTGTCGCTCTTGTTGTGCCGTGTTGTATCAGCAGTGGCTCAAGATGTTGACACCCTGGCTGTTCCCTCCCTGCCGGCCGTCGCAGATTCCCTGAAGGCTCCGGCAGATTCGCTTCTTGCCGCCGGCGACAGCGCCCGCATCGCGGCCAGACCCAAGAGCGCGCTGGAGCGTCCCGCCTTTTCTGCGGCAAAAGATTCCGTGGTAGAGGACTTTACCAATGGGCGCAGAATCATTTATTACTATGGCGACGTGTCGGTAAAATATGGCAAGACCGAGATAACGGCCGACTATATGGCATACGACCTGGACAACAATATCGTGTATGCCCGCGGAACCAAAGACTATCAGAATGCGTGGAAAGGCCAGCCTGTGCTCAAGGACGGCAAGTCCGAGTACAAGATGGAGGAGATTTATTACAGTTTTGACACCCGCAAGGCCCGCATCAAGAATATGGTCACCAATCAGAAGGAGGGTGAACTGAGGGGCGACAGGCTGAAAATGCTGGATGACCAGTCGGTGAACATCGCGGGAGGAAAATATACCGTCTGCAACGCTGAACACCCGCACTACTACCTGCAGATGACGGCTGCCAAAATCATCACGCAGCCCTCGCAGCACACCGTATTCGGCCCGGCCTATCTGGTGGTGGAAGACGTGCCGCTGCCGCTGGCGCTTCCTTTCGGGTTCGTGCCCGATATGCCCGACCGTGCCAGCGGTATCATGATGCCTACTTACGGTGAAGAGAAAGCCCGCGGCCTGTATCTGCGGGACCTCGGTTATTACGTCGTGGTCAACGACCACCTTGACATAGCCCTGACAGGGGATATATACAGCTATGGCTCGTGGGCGACGGAACTGACTTCGCGCTACAAGAAGCGCTACGCCTATTCGGGCGACCTGAACCTGACATATTCCGTGGATAAGACGGGCGAGAAAGGGACTTCGAGCTACATCGAATCGACCAACTTCGGTATCAAATGGTCCCACGCTCAGGATTCGAAGGCCCGCCCCGGTACCACTTTCCGTGCGTCGGTGAACTTTTCCAGTCCTTCCAACAACCGGTATAATTCCACAAGCGTTACGGAAGCCCTCCAGAGTCAGACATCCTCTTCGATTTCCTATTCCAAGACGCTGCCTTTCGGAAGCATCTCGGTGAATATGCTCCACAGCCAGAACACCAAGGACAGTTCCTATGTGTTCACGCTTCCCAACCTGACCTTCAACGTGAATCGTTTCTACCCATTCAAGCGCAAGGTAAGGGTGGGAAAGGAGCGGTTTTACGAGCAGATATCCTTCAGTTACAGTACTTCGTTCCAGAACAAGATCAACTTCAAGGCGCGTGAGTTCATGAAAGAAGGTTTCGTGGACAAGTTCAACAACGGTATGACCCACAAGATCACCATCGGACTGCCGTCGTTTACGCTGCTCAAGTATCTGAACTTCTCTCCCGGCATAAACTACGGGGCCAATATGTACTTCCGCAAGACCACGCAGTTCTACAACGAGGAGACGGGCAAGGTAGAGTCTGTGATGTCAAAGCAGTTCTCTACAATCGGCCTTACCCAGACCTACTCGGCATCGATGTCCATGAGCACCAGGATATATGGTTTGTTCCAGTTCAATCCAAAGGGCAACCTGCTCGCCATAAGACATATAATAACCCCGTCGCTGAGTCTCTCGTATCATCCTGAACTGGGCACGGCAGCCAACGGATGGCGCACCCTGACGTATCTCAACAGTGCTGGCGAAGAGGTGGAAAAAGAGTATAACATCTGGGCCGGTCAGATGAATTCGCCGCCCGGCAAGGGCAAAAGCGGCTCAATGAGCTTCTCTTTCGGAAACAATCTTGAAGCAAAGGTGCGCGATACCAAGGATACCACAGGCGTCGGCACCAAAAAGATTAAACTGATAGACCAGTTGAGCCTCGGCGGTTCGTACAATTTCATGGCCGATTCGCTCAGGTTGTCCACCATCTCGATCTCAGGAAGCACGACAGTGTTCGGCAAGGTCGGTATCAACGGTAACCTGACCCTTGACCCGTACGATGTCAACGAACGCGGCATCCGCTGCAACAAGTTCCTGATAGCCACCAAGCACCGTCTGGCGCGCATCACCAATGCCTCGGCGTCAATGTCATATTCTATCAACGGAAAGGGCACCATCAACGGTAACGACGGCCGCAAGGACCCTTCGGGATCCGGAAGCAAGTCGACTGATTACTACAGGATATACTATCATCCAGTCACCGGGGAATACATCCCCGGAGGCTGGCTTTATTATCTTAATCCCGAAATTCCCTGGAGCCTGTCTTTCAGCGTGAATATGGCATATTCGGGTTCGTACACTTATACCAACAACCAGCTTCAGAAGGTTGACCGGTGGACCCGCACCGCAACAGTGAGCGGACAGTTGAGGCTGACCAAGGCGCTCAACTTCTCCCTCAACACCGGCTTTGACCTGAGCACTTTCTCGATGACGACCTCCCAGTTGAGTGCCACCTATGACCTGCACTGTTTCAATATGAGCGTTTCCTGGGTGCCTACGGGCAAATGGCAGAGCTGGGGTTTCCGCATAGCGGCCAATGCCTCCACTCTGAGCAGCCTGCTCAAATACGACAAGTCCTCCAGTTTCTGGGATAAATAGCGAAATATCTCTTATTATGAAAAATATCATAGCTCCTTCTGTATTGTCGGCCGATTTCGGCAATCTTGCAAAAGATATCGAGATGCTCAACGCCTCCGAATGCGAGTGGATACATCTGGATATAATGGACGGCGTCTTTGTTCCCAATCTCTCTTTCGGCTTTCCGGTGATAGAACGCATCGCCGCCCTGACAAAAAAGCCGATGGACGCCCATCTGATGATTGTGAATCCCGACAGTTACATAGAGCGTTTTGCCAAGTTGGGGGTGCAGTATCTGACAGTACATCTGGAAGCCTG
>CACYEB010000169.1 GCA_902773305.1 uncultured Bacteroidia bacterium | reverse complement strand
GCATAAATACCATTTTTAAAGATTTGGGTGACCGTACAGTCACCCATTTTTTTATTCATCAATTATTCTTACTTTTGAAGACAATAAACCAACCAACAAATTTTAAAGATGAAGAAACTGTATGCATTAATCGCACTTGTGGGGTTCTTCGCCATAGCAGGCTGTAGTCAGCCGGAAGAAGATCCCGTTCTGACACCAATTCTGACCGAATGTTCCATCGGGGCTGAAGGAGGCGAGATGACAATTTCGGTGGCAACCAACCAGCCGCTCCAGGTAAAAAGCGACGCCTCGTGGCTGATTGTTCCCAACGCCACCAAGGCAGTAGCCACGGAGACCGTGAAAGTGACAGCGGAGGCGAACACATCTACCAAGTCTCGCTCCACTAAACTCAAGATTACCGCAGGTAAACTGAACGCAACCATAAAGGTGACCCAGGCGGGTTTCATACCCGTGATAGATGTCAATGCGTCATCTTTCCCCGTTGGCGCAGAGGGCGGCGACATAACTATGGATGTTACCAGCAATGTGGATTACAAGGTGGCCGTGAACGTGGGTTGGATTACCAGCAACGGGAATACCTTTACTGTTGCCGCGAACGAGAGCGAGCGCGACCGAAGCGGTTCCGTCACCTTCAGCTACGAGAAGCTGAAAAAGGTGGTTACCATAAGGCAGAAGGGGCGCACCCCCGACCCGTATATAGATATGTCCCCCACGGTGAAGAGCGTTTCTGCAAAGGGCGAGACCTTCAGTGTCACCATAGCGACCAACCAGGGAACGCCCAGTGGAGAGTCCAATGCGGAGTGGGTTACCGTAGATGGTACCAGCGTGACAGTGGCCGAGAATCCCGAGCCTGAAGTGCGCAGCGCCGTGGTGCTGTTCACCGCAGGCGGTATGTCCAAGGTACTCACCGTGAACCAGGCGCCGAAGAGCGTGCTTGAAAACGGCGGAGAGGCAACGTTCATTGTTCCCGCAGAGGGTCAGGACATAGATATCACTGTCCGCAGCAACGTGGAATATACCATATCGCTGGGCGACTGCGACTGGATTACGCAGACCAAGGCGAGCACGGTGGAGGAGTTCCAGCACGTATTCCACGTGTCGTCGAACGACGATGCGGCGCGTTCTGCAACGATATCGTTCACCTATGATGAGACCCTGACGTTTTCAGTTTCGGTGGCACAGGAGGCATTTGTTCCCGTGATCGAATTTGCCACGGATGTGGTAGAGGTAGAGGCAGAGGGTGGCCCCGTGTCCATAGCCGTAGAGAGCAATTGCGAATATGCGGCATCGTGCGAAGCGGAGTGGATATCGCTCACCGGCCAGGGTGCAGAACTTGCCTTTGAGGTGGCAGCCAACAGCGAGCCAGTAGACCGTCAGGCAGAGATAGTGTTCTCATACAAAGGGGTTGCCGTATCAACCTTGAGCGTGGCTCAGGCCGGCGCTGTTCTGGAGCCGGTCAACCTCTCCGAAAACGGCACTGCAAACACCTATATTGTTGATGTGGACAAATTAAATCCCGAAGGATATTATTTCACTACGACCGTCGCGGGAAACGGAATCAGTATGGAAGAGGATTTTGCCTATTTTGAGTATCAGGGTATATCTCAGGTTTACCCTGTGCTTGGAAAAGCCGAGCTTCTTGCCACCCAAGGTGTTGAAGTTATCTGGAACCAAAACAACTGTATTTCTGACGTGGCATTTGACGCGGCATCCCAGACCATCTCTTTCAAGGCCACGGGTGCCAAGGGCAATGCCAAAGTGTCTGCTATATGTAATGGTGTCAAGCATTGGACCTGGCTCATCTGGTGTACCGACCAACCGGGTACGATTGAATTTACCAATGAGAACAGTGATTACACTTTCACCGTGATGGACCGTAATATCGGAGCCACCACCAATGGCGGTTCGACAGATCTCGATGCCATGGATGGCGTGCGCTATCAGTGGGGTAACCCTATACCTTGGTCACGTGATGAATTTGCTACTGCCGCGTTCGGAAATAACAACCTGACCCTTCAAGGTGCATTGTGGCAACCGACCACGCCCAATGGTATGGCTGCCTGGACGGTACAGTGGTTCTTCCCAGATGGGAGTCACGGAAAGCAGTTATACGGAATCCTTTGGGGAGGCGGCAGCCTGGGCGCACAGCAGGGCGGTCTT
>CACYEB010000168.1 GCA_902773305.1 uncultured Bacteroidia bacterium | reverse complement strand
GTTGTCAAGCGAACCACCGTAGTCGTCCCGACGGTGGTTTGTGTAGGGCGAAAGGAACTGGCTTATCAGGTAGCCGTGCCCGGCGTGAATCTCCACGCAGTCAAAACCGGCTTTGCGTGCCAGATCCACAGCACTGCCAAAGTCCTCTACCAGTGCATCTATCTCTTTTACCTTGAGACCGCGGACGAACGTGGGGGAATACAGGTTGAAGCCGCCGGAGGCTCCCACCGGCATACAGCCGCAGGTAGAGCGGTGGGTCATATTGCCGCAATGGCCAAGTTGGATGGAACACTTTGCCCCTGTCTCGTGCACTGCATCGGTGATCCGTTTAAGACCGGGCACTATCTCTTCGCGCATCCACAACTGGCCGTCAAAAGAGAGGCCGCTCCGGTTTACCGATGCATACGCGAGGGTGGTCATCCCGACTCCGCCTCGCGCCACCGCCGTGTGATAGTCATACAGGTCGTCCGAGGGGGAATTGCCGTAGGCCATATTCTCGAACGCGGCGCTGCGGATAGTGCGGTTGCGCAGGGTCACAGGACCTATGGTCACCGGGGTAAAGACGGGGGAATTTATGTAGGAATCTGCCATATCAATAAATAAACGGTATTATCCGCTTTACTTTTGCGGTGTCCAGTTCGTCGGGGAATTCCTTGCAATATAAATCATAGATGCGGGCTGCCCTTGGCCCAAGGTTGGCGAAGGTCCAGAGTGCGAACACCGCCCCGGCCCACGACCAGGTGAGCAGGGCGAAACCGCACCATTCGATGAATTCTCCAAAATAGTTTGCACTGGTCACGTAGCGGAACATACCCCCTTTGGGGAGGTAGTGCGCCGTGTCGCCGGGCTGGCGCAGGTTGCGTATTATGTGGTCGGACTGTATGTTGATATACATCCCTGCAAAGAATATCAGGGTTCCGGCTATGAACGGCAGCGAGGTCAGCCACGAAGACGTATATCGGTCTGGCGAAGAGAAATAGAATATCCAGCCGCCCTGCATAAAGGCGTTCAAGGTGTTGAAAAGGGCCCCCATTACCACTATGGCCCAGGGCATACGGCTGTGACCGTTCAGTTGCCGGGGAAATATGAACGACCGGTGGAAGTAGTGCACCTGGAACAGCAGCAGGAACACCACCCGCACAAGGTCTGTGCGCCTGGGCGACAGCCACCATAGCAACAACATCGCGATAAAGACCGGAACCTCCATCAAGAACCAGCCCAGATGGTTGTCAACAGTCGGTCCCCACTTGGGCTTGTAGAACTTGCCATAGCCGGCGTCGATAAAGTAGAGCGCCACGAACACCGCTACGGCTACTATTGCCATTGCTATCAGAAAGTTGTTGAACAGGGTCTCGGTTATGGTCATATCGTAATGGTTACTGTGGATATTCCAGGCGTATGTTGTCTACCCAGAGGGTGTTGCCTATCTCGCCTGTAAAGGCCCCCCTGCTGCCGGCGGTAATCTGCAGCAGGGCGTGTGTCGGAGTTTCGCCGGCCTGGGCCCACCCTTCCTCTATTATTTTCTTTTTCTGGCCGCGGCTGTTCAGGGCATAGAGTGTCAGGCGTCCGGTGAGCAGTCCCATATATTCACGGTAACTGCCGTCGTTCCTGGCATCACCGTAGATAACCGGCACACGGATGTCCGTCTGCCAGCCGGAGGTGGATTTGTGTATCCTCCTGAACGCAGTCCCCACCCTCAGGGCGTGGATGTTGCCATCTTCGTCTTCCCACCTTTTCTGCAGGATGAACATTATCTGGCAAGGGTCGCTGCCCGGGAACTCCTTCTGGCTGAAGGTGGTACCTTTGGTCAGGGTGCCGGAACAGGGCATCTCGCTCCTGAAGTCCAAAACCAGTGCCGACGGGCGTTCGGTAAAGGAGATACCCCAGTCCATAAAACCATAGGGGTTGTTGACCCCAGTGATGGGCTCCAGCATCTTGCCCCAGTATATTGCACCGCTGGCAAGTACCTTGATGTCTACAAGTCCAGCCACCTTGCAACTCGCAAAACGGGTCGTGAGGCGGGCGCATTTACCGGTGGGACCTTCGTCAGGCTCCACAGTAAGACTGGTCTTGGTAACTCCCGAAACTCTGGCGTAGGCGTTTGAAGAAGCCCATATAGTCTTTGAGTAGTCATAGGCCTTGTTGGCGTCGATGGTTTCGTCGGGGCCGATAGCGTATATGGTCTTTGTCTCTCCGCCGATTATGGCCGACTCCTTGATGTGCCTTACGACCCAGTGTTCAAAGTCACCCCAGGGCACCTTCTCTGTCCGCTGGGCGTGTGCCGGCATTATGGCCAGCAGCAGCGACAGCAGTGTCATTTCAGTTTTTCCCATAACGCTTGCTCTATTGGTCCCGGAAGCATTGCTATAAGGGGCGGAAGGTAAAAATTCATAAATGCAGGGGCGATTACCCTGCGGCCCCTCAGCATCGCACGTATCGCTCGCCTGACAAGCCATTCGGGGGTGCGGATAAAGCCGGTGCGTATGCCCAGTCGCATCTTTTTCTCACTCAGCCGGTACAGGGGCGTGGCTATGGCGGCGGGGCACACCGTGGTTACGGTGACACCGTAGGGTTTCATCTCGAAAGAGAGGGATCGCCCGAAACTCTTCAGGTATGCCTTGGATGCAGAGTAGACTGTGATGCCGGGAGCGGGAATGCGGGCTGCCATAGAAGACATTATCAGGAGCCTGCCGCTGCCCCGTTTCTTCATTGCGTTGCCGAAAAGCAGGCAGGTGCGGGTCACGGTGGTCACGTGAAGGTTTAGCAGAGCCTGGACCTTTTCCAGGTCGGCTTCTGTCAGCTCTTTGAAAAAGAACATTCCGGCGTTGTTGACCACAATGTCGGGCAGCAGGCCCAATTCAGAGGTACACCACTCGAACAACCTGTCGGCGGCATCTTCCACGGCCAGGTCCTGGAAGCGGGTGACGACCGAAACGGGGTAATTTGCGCATAGTTCTTCACCGGCTGCAGCAAGTTCATCACGGCGGTTGCTTACCAGCACAAGGTCATAGCCCCGTCCGGCAAGTTGCCGTGCATATTCCAGTCCCATTCCTGAACTTCCCCCTGTGATGAGAGCTGTCATTATTCGCTTGTTATGATTGCAAACTTACTAAAGATTATTTAACTTTACGGTATCGATAATGACAATCGTATTACCAATAAACAATATCATTATGAGCGAAGAAAATGCAAAGAATCCGATGGACCTCAATGGCGACGGAAAAGTGACCCTGGGCGAGAGGGCTCAGTACTATGCCGACAAGGCAACCGAAAAGTTAGAGCAGGCGATCGACGACTACAAGGATGCCGCAAAAGATGCAATGGCCGATGCCAAGGAGTTTTACGGCAAGGCTTCCGTAAAGGCCAAGGAAGAGTTTGCAAAGGTGTCCGAGAAGGCTAAGGAAGAATTCGCCGAGGTAAAGGAAAAGGTAAAAGAGACTTTTGACAAGGCGTAATTCCTTTTGCATCTTAACAAAAAATCGATAGATTTGTATCCCGGTTATTTCTAATCGGGATTTTTTATGTCTGCTCCTCTAAACGGTTGTGCTGTGCGCAAAGAGTTCCTGCGCGGCCAGACTGTCATCTACAAGCTTTCTGGGTCCACTTTTGTCAACCGTTATTTCATTATCGACCATCCTGATGCAAGACCCTTGCTGGCATTCCCGGAGGTTGTCGGCTACGATTGCTACACTGCGCTGTTGCAGGCCACGGCCGATACACTGCCCGCCCTGCTGGGCGAAGAGGCGGATGGCGGGATGGATATATTCACCATTCTTCGCGGCGGACTCAATTATCCGCTTGAAGAGGCGGCGCACCGCAGCGGCATCCCCGTCAGGTATATGCATTTCGTCTCGTGCGAGAGAATAATCCAGAATCATGAAATCCTTGGACTGGATGTGCGCTATCAGAAAATAACCCCTTCTGCAGACAGAATAATTGCGATAGGCGACATTCTGGCCACTGGCGACACCCTGCGCCGCTGTCTGGAGCATCTGGTGATGGAATTCAAGACCTTTGGCGGCAGCATCCGCAAGATTATCCTCTTTACAATAGGCGGCAGCAGAGCCGTGGACCTTCTTGAAGGGCTGACCCTCTCCATCCGGGAGAGTTTCCCGGGATTCGAGGGATTCGACTGTTGCTTTTACGAAGGGGTTTTTACCGTATACACCGACAAGGGTGCGAGTGGCATCAACACTCCCGACATCGATTTCGGCTGGAAAGGAGGGATCGTGGCCCCGGAGTTCCGCACGTTCATCTGCGAACATCCCGACGCCCTTCTGGAGAAGTGCATAATATACGACGGCGGAGCGCGCCGCTACGAGATACCCTTGCACATAGAGGAGGTTCTGGAATATTGGTACGGCATCCTGGAGCGTGCCGATATTATTGACAGGAATGCCCTGATATCTGAGAAGCTGGGCTATGATGCCCCTTTGGAATATGAAGAATGGCTGCAGGCGACAGCCCTGGCGGGCTTGGGCGACTTGCACGCCCTGTGGTATCTTGAACACAATATGTTTGAGCGGCTGCCCGCGTTAAGGACCGTGGCAGAGCACCGCCTGGCTGACATCAATCAACTTAAAATACATTATGAAGACAAATGACGTAGATTACACCGGCAAGGTAGTTCCTTCTGCCGGACGGAAAGCGAACCTGAGTATGTTTATGATAATGCTCGGTTTCACCTTCTTCTCTGCAAGTATGTGGGTCGGCCAGCAACTGGCTGCCGGTCTTGACTGGTGGGGATTCATCTGGGCATTGCTCATAGGAGGCCTTATTCTGGCTGCATATACCGGAGCCCTTGGCTTTATCGGTGCCGAGAGCGGAATGTCGCTTGATATGCTTGCACAGCGCAGTTTTGGCAGCAAGGGCAGCTGGCTTCCCAGCGCGATGATCAGTTTTACCCAGATCGGCTGGTTCGGCGTTGGTCTGGCAATGTTTGCCATTCCCGTCGCAAAGCAGCTTATGGGACTTGAGGTAACTCCCGACCATATGCCCTGGCAGGGCTATCTGCTTGTGGGCATAGCCGGCATCCTGATGACCGCCAGTGCCTATTTCGGCATCAAGAGCCTTACCGTGATCAGCTATATCGCAGTACCCCTGGTTGCCATCCTGGGCACCGTTGCAATGGTTATGGCGGTGCGTCAGGGTGACAAGGGACTCATCGAGCAGTTTTCCGAGGGCGCCAAGAACCTGGGAATTGTTGCCGGCGCCGGCCTTGTGGTGGGCAGTTTTGTCTCCGGCGGTACCGCCACGCCCAACTTCACCCGTTTTGCAAAGAATGCAAAGGTAGGCCTTTGGACCACAGTGGTCGCCTTCTTCATAGGCAACAGCCTGATGTTCCTGTTCGGTGCCGTATCCAGCATTTATGTGGGCGGCAACGACATCTTTGACGTGATGCTCAACCTGAACCTCTTCTACATCGCGGTGCTGGTTCTGGGCCTCAATATATGGACCACCAATGACAATGCCCTCTATACCGGCGGCCTTGGCCTCTCCAACATTTTTGGCAAGAGCAAGAAGGCTATGGTGCTCATCTCAGGCATTATCGGCACAGTTGCTGCCGTATGGCTTTACTGGAACTTCTGCGGCTGGCTCAATGTGCTCAACTGCACCCTGCCGCCAGTGGGCATTATCCTCATCCTCAGCTATTTTTTGCATCGCAAGCAGTATCTCGACGGTACCCAGCCCATTAAGACCGTCAACTGGTGTGCAATTCTGGGCGTGGTGCTGGGAGCCGTGGTAGCCAATCTTCTCAAGTGGGGTTTCCCGGCCATCAACGGTATGGCCGTAGCCGCCGTCTGCTTCTTGGCCGGAGAGGCTTTCCGCTCCCGGAAATAGTCCTTTGAGACATTTTACACAAGACTTTTGTTATTCCCCTGAATTGTTTTTAATTTAGGGGAATAATTATATGTACTCACTTAATTAATAGCTATGAGCGAATATCCCGCAAGACCAACCATCCTGGACTTTGTAGAAAGATATACCCGTAAATATTCCTCCGCACCCTATCTCAAAGAGAAGACCGGCGGCATCTGGAAAGAAATTACGTTCGAGCAGACCCGTCTGGAGGCTTACCGTATCGGTGCCGGCCTTATGAAACTGGGCCTGGAAAAAGGCGACAAGATTGCCCTGCTCTCCGAGAGCCGCTCTATGTGGATACTTGCCGAGCTGGGCGCTATGTATGCAGGAGCTACCGATGTCCCCCTGTCGGTTAATCTCGGAGAGGTGTCCGACCTGGTTTTCCGCATCAACCACTCTGATTCCAAGTGGGTGCTGGTATCTGCCAACCACCTGCCCAAGATACGTCAGGCGCTCCCCTCCTGCCCCAATGTAGAGAAGGTTATCGTGTTTGATGACACAGCCTTTGACCTTGAGTCGCTTGAAGAGAAAGAGGTAAGGATGTCAGAGGTCCAGGCAATGGGCGACAGTTTCCTTGCTTCAAGCCGCGACGAGTTTGAGAAACGCTGGCACAGCGTCGGCCCAGACGACTATGCAAACATCAGCTATACATCAGGCACTACTGCCGACCCCAAGGGCATCTTGCTGACCCATCGCAACTACACTGCCAATGTGGCTCAGGGCAACAGCGTGATATCGATTCACGAAGGGGCCACGATGCTCATTATACTCCCTCTGGACCACTGCTTCGCCCACGTTGCCGGAATGTACACTATGATGTATTACGGCGGAAACATCGCATTTGTGCCTATAGGCAAGAATGCCCTTGCCACTCTCAAGAACGTGCCCACGGCCATCAGGGAGACCCGCCCCCACGTGATGCTATCGGTGCCGGCCCTTGCACGTAATTTCAAGAAAAACATTGAGAGCAATATCAAGGCTCAGGGCCCCACTGTCCAGAAGCTCTTCAACTTTGCCGTCAAAAACGCCATTGCCTACAACAAGGAGTATTACAACCGCGGAGGATTGCTGAACTTATGGCGCAAGCCCCTGATGTGGATATTCGACAAGCTCATTTTCAAAAAGGTTCGCGACGGGTTCGGTGGCCGTATGCAGTTTTTCGTAGGTGGCGGTGCACTGCTTGACATAGAACTCCAGCGTTTCTTCTGCGCTGTCGGTATGCCTATGTTCCAGGGGTACGGCCTCACGGAGGCTACCCCCATCATCTGCGCCAATTCCACCGGCCACGCTATGTTCGGCTCATCGGGCCGTCTGGTGAAGCCTATGGACTGCAAGATTTGTGACGAACAGGGCAACGAGGTTCCCATCGGCCAGAAGGGAGAGATTGTAATCCGCGGCGAAAACGTTATGGCCGGCTATTGGAAGAATCCGGAGGCCACGGCCAAGACCGTCATAGACGGCTGGCTCTACACCGGAGATATGGGTTATATCTGCCCCAAAGACCACGAATTCCTATATGTAGTGGGCCGTTTCAAGTCGCTGCTTATCTCTTCCGACGGCGAGAAGTATTCTCCCGAAGGGTTTGAGGACAGCCTGCCAGAGGTTTCGAGGTTTGTGGAATCTGCAGTGTTGCATAACAACCAGTCTCCATATACCATCGTGATGATTGTCCCCGCAAAGGATGCCCTTGCCGAGTATGTAAAGGGCAAGGGCCTCGATCCCGTCTCTGAAGAGGGCAAGAAGGCGATGCTGCAGAAGATACAAGACGAAGTCGATTCCTACCGCAAGGGACACCAGCACGAGGGTATGTTCCCAGAAAGGTGGCTGCCCAAGGCCATTGTCATCTGTGATGAGCCGTTTACCATTGCCAACAAGATGATGAACTCCACAATGAAGATGGTTCGCGGCAAGGTAGAGGAGCATTACGCCGACCGCATCAAATACGCCTACACCCCAGAAGGCTGCAATCTGTTCAACGCCAAGAATATGGCTTCAATCTAACAGATGAACAGCGCACTGGCAGCCCTGGTGGGACTGGCCCTGGCCATTGTCCTGATCGTCCGCAAGGTTCCGCCCGTGTTCGCCCTCTTCCTGGGAGCGCTCGCAGGTGGATTGCTTGCCGGCTGGGGAATGCAGGGGACTGTTTCCTATATGGTTGCGGGTGTCAAGGACATAACCCCCGCCATAGTCAGGATTCTGGCTGCCGGGGTCCTTACTGGTGCACTGGTGGTCACAGGAGCCGCGGAGGCCATTGCCGTCACTATTCTGAAGAGACTCGGCCCCCGGCGGATTTATCTTGCCCTGGCGCTCTCTGCAATGCTTCTTTGCGCCACAGGCGTCTTCATAGACGTGGCGGTGATAACCATTGCCCCGATAGCCCTGATGATAGGAAACCGTGCCGGAGCTCCCCTGCCGAAGTTGATGGTCGCGATGATCGGTGGTGGCAAGTGCGGCAATATAATCTCCCCCAACCCCAACACCATCGCATCTGCCGAGAACTTTGGCGCCCAACTGCAGAGCGTGATGATGGCAAACATCATTCCTGCGCTCATCGGTCTCGCCGTCACGGTATGGCTCATTGTCCCGCTGATTCCCTTGGACAAAGCTGCTGCTTTGAAGGG
>CACYEB010000167.1 GCA_902773305.1 uncultured Bacteroidia bacterium | reverse complement strand
CTCGAAGGCGGCTGCTACGCCAAGGTTATCAACCTCTCCAAGGAGAACGAACCCGACATTTACGGAGCCATCAAGCGCAATGCCCTTCTGGAGAACGTTACCGTTGACGCCGCCGGCAAGATTGACTTTGCCGACAAGAGCGTCACCGAAAACACCCGCGTAAGCTATCCTATCGAGCACATCGAGAAGATCGCCAAGAAGGTCAACGGCAAGAGCGCCGGCCCCGATGCAAAGAACGTCATCTTCCTCAGCGCAGATGCGTTCGGCGTACTGCCTCCCGTATCCATCCTCACTCCCGAGCAGACGAAGTACTATTTCCTCTCAGGATTCACTGCCAAGCTGGCAGGTACCGAGCGTGGCATCACAGAGCCTACGCCCACCTTCAGCGCATGCTTCGGCCAGGCTTTCCTTGAACTGCACCCCACAAAATATGCAGAGGAACTTGTCACGAAGATGGAAAAGAGCGGTGCCAAGGCTTATCTTGTCAACACCGGCTGGAACGGCACCGGCAAGCGCATCAGCATTCCCGATACCCGCGGCATTATCGATGCCATCCTGGACGGCAGCATACTGAAGGCTCCGACCAAGAAGATCCCTTACTTCGATTTTGAAGTGCCCACTGCACTCCCCAACGTTAATCCGGCCATCCTTGACCCTCGCGACACCTATGCCGACTCCAAGATATGGGACGAGAAAGCCAAGGACCTTGCTGCACGTTTCATAAAGAACTTCGTGAAGTACTGCGGCAACGAAGCCGGCAAGGCACTGGTAGCAGCCGGTCCCCAGCTGTAAGGAGATTCTTCGAAGAGTCTGAAAACCGGCCCTCAGCGGCCGGTTTTTTCGTATATTTGCAACTATGCTGTCCACACTGAAAAGATACTGGGGTTACGACGCTTTCCGGCCGAAGCAAGAAGAGATCATCTCTCAGGCGCTGGAGGGGAGGGACCTGCTTGCGCTTATGCCCACGGGGGGAGGGAAGAGTATATGCTTCCAGCTTCCGGCGATGATGAAAGAGGGGATATGCATCGTGATATCACCGCTGATTGCGCTGATGAAAGATCAGGTGGAGAACCTTAGAAAGCGCGGGATACCGGCTTTGCTTGTATGTGCCGGGATGACCCGGCGTGAAATTGACGTCGCGTTGGACAACGCTGTTTACGGCGACTATAAATTTCTCTACGTATCGCCCGAACGGCTGCATACGGAACTGTTCCTGGTGCGCGCGGCCAAGATGAACATCAACTATCTGGTGGTAGATGAGGCTCACTGCATATCGCAGTGGGGATATGATTTCAGACCTGAATATCTCAAGATCGCCGCTGTGAGGGACAAGATTTCGGGCACTGCTTTCGAGGGACGTCCGCCGGTGATAGCCTTGACGGCCACGGCCACCGGAGATGTCGCCGATGACATAATGAACCTGTTGGAGTTCAGGCAGAAAAACTTGATTGTTTCGGGTTTTGAAAGGCCCAACCTTTCGTATAGCGTGCGCCAGTGCGAGAACAAACTCGCCCAGATGAAAAAGGTGTGCGACGGGGTAGGTGGCTCCGGTATCGTGTATGTTGCCAAACGCCGCACGGCAGAGGAGGTCGCTGCCTTTCTGACCAGCCAGGGGATAGATGCCGTCGCCTATCACGCCGGAATGAACTCCAAGGTACGTGCCTCGGTGCAGGATTCCTGGAAACGTGGACAGACCCGCATCATAGTCTCTACCAATGCCTTCGGAATGGGTATCGACAAGGGCGATGTCCGTTTCGTGTGCCACTATGACATCCCCCAGTCGCCCGAAGCTTACTTTCAGGAAGCAGGCCGGGCCGGGCGGGACGGCAAGAAATCGTATGCGGTGCTTATCTGGAATACCACAGATATCAGGCGGCTGTCGCAGGTCCTCCAGACCACATATCCTCCTCTGGACTATATCAAAGATATTTACCAGAAAGTCCACACCTACCTCCAGATACCCTACGAGACGGGCCGCGACAAGGGATATAAATTCGATCTGCCCGCCTTTGCCAAGCAATATAAACTACAGGCGTCGAAGGCCTACTATGCAATAAAATACATAGAAATGTCGGGCTATTGGACCTTGACCGAAGAGTTGGATATCCCTTCCAAGGTCACCGTCGTGGTGTCGCGTGACGAACTTTATTCAATACAGCTAGGCAGCGCCGAGACCGATGCCTTCCTCCAGGTGCTGATGCGTATGTACGAAGGTATTTGCAACGGTTATGCTACTATAGACGAAGAACGCATCGCCTCGTTCGGCCACTATTCGGTCCTGGCGGTGGAGAAAAAACTCAAGTGGCTGGCTGCCCGCAACATAATCCGCTATATACCCAAGGTCAAATCCCCCATACTCTACCTTGCGAGTGAGCGGCTCTATCCCGACAATCTCCGTCTTGACAAATCGCAGTACGATTCCCGTGTGGCCCGCAGCAAGGCGCGCCTGGACGCCATAATTCAATACGCCCGCACCGGTGACCGCTGCCGCAGCCAAATGCTGCTGGAATATTTCGGCCAGCAAAGTGCGCCCTGCGGCATCTGCGACTGGTGTCTATCCCACAGATAATTGCCTGCGATACTCAGCCTTTCTTTTGTACGCCACTGCCCCGTGCCGTCACACGCCACCTGTGGCGCACAGCAAGCAAAGAGAAATAACGCTACCGGTTCTGTGCGGGATAGCCGACTGTCTGGACAAGAGTGATGATCTGGCTGTCGCGCAGGCGTAGCCGTGCGGCCAGTTCTTCTTTGGGAACGAGCGCCCGGGCTACCGTGGCCAGATTTTCTGAAGCGCAGAAAAGGTAAATGTTCTCGCAGATAAAACCGGTATCGGCATAGGTCGCCTCGGTCACTCCCTGCGGGGTCTTGCCGATAATTTTGGAAGTGTCGGAAATGAGGGCGATCTCTACCGGCGCACTCCCTACGAACGGCTGGGTTCCGGTTGCAGCCCGCATATCATCTTTGAAAAGGCGCACCAGGACGTGGGCGGTGGCATCGTAGCGATATACACCGGTGGCGAGAAAAATATAGAGTTCTATCTCCTGGCGGTTGTGTGATGACGGGGCTGTGCGTCCCTTGGTGCGGTTGATTCCCCAAGCAGCCCACAACAGGTCTCCGAGCGTCTGGAGATCCAGAGACCTGGAAGTGTCAAAATCGCGGGAAGAGCGCCTTGCCGCAAGTGCTTCCATCACCGGCATCCCGCCGGTACGCCTTGCAGCGGGCAGTATGATTGTGTCGATGCTGTCCATACTATATTACAAAACGTTCATCGACTGCTCTTTGATTTTTTCCAGTTCCGCCTTCATCCTGACCACCGTCTTCTGTATGCCGGCGTGGCTGGCCTTGCTGCCCAATGTGTTAATCTCACGTCCCATCTCCTGTGCGATGAACCCCAGTTTTTTGCCGGGATACTCCTCGGTTTCCATCGTTTCGCGCAGGTAGCGGCAGTGCTGTCTGAGCCGTACCTTCTCTTCGTTGATGTCCAGTTTGTCGACATAGAAGATTATCTCCTGCTCCAGGCGGTTCTGGTCCACCTGTAGGGAGAGTTCGCCGATGCGGCCAAGGATACGCTCGCGCACCGCACTTATCCTCTCTGCCTCAAGCCCTTCTATCTCGGGAAT
>CACYEB010000166.1 GCA_902773305.1 uncultured Bacteroidia bacterium | reverse complement strand
GGATATTTGTGCTTCGTATGAGGTTTTCTGATGCACAACGGACGCTGATAGCCCTGATACCGCTGGCGGTGCTGGTGGCGCTTCTTGCATTGGATATAGCCATTTTCGGGGCAGATTCCATTCTGGGAGCCTCGCAGGTAGTGCTGTTAATAGCATCGGGTGTCTGCATCGGACTCTCGTTGTGGCTGTATAAAACTTCGTGGAAAGATTTCGAAAAAGCAATTGCCTCCAATTTCGGAGAGGTCGCGCCGGCAATCCTGATATTGTTTCTTATCGGTGCCATTTCGGGTACCTGGACTATGAGCGGGGTGGTGCCCGCCTTTATCTGTTACGGCATAAAGTTAATCAGTCCCAAGGTATTCCTGCTGACAGCCTGCGTCCTGTGCGCTGTGGTTTCGGTGATGACGGGGTCTTCCTGGACCACCATTGCGACGGTAGGTGTGGCTCTTCTGGGTATCGGCCGAGCCGAAGGCTTCAGCGATGCTATGACCGCCGGAGCCATTATATCAGGCGCGTACTTCGGAGACAAGATTTCGCCGCTGTCAGACACTACGGTTATGGCCTCATCAGTATGCAGGGTGCCGCTGTTCAGTCATATCCGCTATATGCTGTTCACCACGGTGCCGTCTTTTGTAATAACCCTTATTGTGTTCACCATACTTGGCCTTGTGCACGGCACGCCCGGTCAGGCGCAGATGGAGATATATACCGAGACGCTCCGTGCCAGATTCAACCTTACCCCCTGGCTGATGCTGGTACCGGTATTTACGGTATGGCTTATATGGAAAAGGCGGCCCGCCATTATGGTGCTGGCTCTCTCAACCGTTGCAGCGGCCGTCGCGGCGCTGATATTCCAGCCGGAAATCGTGCGGGGCGTCGGTGAAAGCGTTACGCAGGGATCACAGGCCAGGGTGATGTTTTCCGGCACCGTAAAGATGGTTTATGACACGGTTACGCTGGAAACGGGGGTGCCGGAAGTGGATCAACTGCTCACCAGCCGTGGTATGGTGGGAATGCTCAATACGGTGTTCCTGATACTGTGCGCGATGTGTTTCGGCGCGTGTATGAAAGCCAACGGTATGATTGCCGACCTGGCCAGGATACTCTCGCCATTGACCCGTACCCGCACCGGCCTTGTGGGTTCTACCGTGCTTACCGGAACAGCATTGAACGGCATTGTTTCCGACCAGTATCTGTCCATACTGCTTACTGCCAACATTTTCCGTGATACTTATGAAAAGGAGGGCTTCGAAGGGCGTTTGCTCAGCAGAAGTATAGAAGACTCAGCCACCGTTACTTCGCCCCTTTTCCCCTGGTCCAGCTGCGGTATGACGCAGGCCACCATCCTGTCGGTGCCGACCCTGGTCTATGCCCCTTTTTGCATTTTCAATATCATCTCTCCGACAGTCTCTTTCATAGTGGCGGCCATAGGTTGGAAGATTTGTCGGAAATAGACAATTTTTTTACCTTTGCTCCCCGTGGCACGCAATGTGCTATTATGTCACTTTGAAAAACATTTTACCTGACATTATGAAAAAGATAATTATCACTTTGGCTGTCGCACTTGCGACTTTCGGCTTTGCTAAAGGCCAGGACATCGAGACTGCAGTGAACCTTTACAACGAGGCTGGAACGCTTCTGAACGAGGGTAACATTGCAGACGCCCTTCCGAAATTCCTCGAATGCCTCGAGATGGCAAAAGGGCTTGGGGGCGATGCCAGCAACGTTGTGGGAGATTGTCAGAATATCATTCCTCAGATATATATGAAGCTGGGAGAAGAGGCTGCAGAGGCCAGCGAATTCGATACGGCGGTTGCCAATTTCCGCAAAGTGGTGGAGACGGCTACCGAGTATGACAACAACGTTGATGCCGTAGAGCGGGCAGAGGGCCTGATTCCCAAGATGCTTATGGCAAAGGGCGGCGCAATGCTCAATGCGAAGAATTTTGCCGAGGCTGTCGAGGCGTTCAAGGCAGTTGTCGCTGCTGACTCCACCAATACCACCGCAATGATGCGTCTGGGTCACTCTCTGGTGGGCAGCGGAGATATCGATGCCGCCGTTGAAACCTTTACCACTGCAGCCGAGGTTGCCGGCGAAGGTTCCAATGTTGCAAAGGATGCAATGAAGCAGATATCCAACTGCTACCTCAAAAAGGCGGTTGCCTGCCAGAAAGCAAAGGACAACCGTGGGACAATGGAGTACGCACAGCGCTCCGCCCAGGCTATGGATACCCCTAATGCAGAGAAACTCATCGGTGTCAGCGCCTTGAACCTCAAGCAGTATGATACCGCAATCAATGCATTCGAGGCTTACCTCGCACTTGCTCCCAACGCAAATGACAAGTCACAGATCGTCTATCAGCTGGCTACCGCTTATGAGGGCCGCAAGGACCGTGCGAAGGCTTGCGCATACTATAAGCAGATTATCAGCGATCCCAAGTTTGGTGCAGTTGCAAAATTCAAAGTTGAGGAAGAACTCAAATGCAACCAGTAAAGCTTGAGCTGTTAGCTCCTGCTAAGACTTCGGACATCGGCATCGCGGCCATTGACTGCGGTGCCGATGCCGTATATATCGCAGGACCGGGTTTCGGCGCTCGGGCTGCCGCTGGCAACCCCATAAGCGACATAGCCCGTCTGACCGCTTATGCTCATAAATTTTCGGCCAGGATATATGCCGCAGTCAACACCATTGTTTTCGACGATGAGTTGCCTGCGGTAGAGAAGATGATCTGGGATTTGTACGAGGCCGGGGTCGATGCCCTCATCGTGCAGGATTTGGGCATCACCCGCCTGAAACTGCCTCCCGTTGCACTGCACGCCTCCACCCAATGCGCAATCCGCACCCCTCAGCAGGCGGCGATGCTCGCTTCCCTTGGCTTTGAACGGCTCATTCTGGAACGGCAGCTTTCGCTGGAAGAGATCCGGGCTATCCGTCGTGCCGCGCCGGACACCGAACTGGAGTTTTTCGTACACGGGGCAATCTGCGTCAGCTACAGCGGAAACTGCTATCTCTCGCAATATCTTGCCGGTCGCAGTGCCAACCGCGGGGCGTGCATACAGGCGTGCCGGAGTCTGTATGATGTTGTGGATTCCGAAGGTAAGATACTCGTTCGCAGCCGGCCCGTCCTTTCCCCCAGGGACTATTGCCTGGACAACCGCCTCGAAGAATTGGCAGATGCCGGCATCTGCTCCTTCAAGATAGAGGGGAGGTTGAAGAGTGACTCGTATGTCAAGAACCTTTGCCGTCACTACCGGGACAGGATAGACGGGATATGCGCCCGCCGCGGAGAGTATGTTAAAGCATCTTCGGGTACACTTGAGGGTGGATTTATCCCCAATCCCCAGGCAACCTTCAACCGTGGATATACCCAGTTCTTCATAGACGGGAAACGCGGCCGCTGGAACAGTCTGGAGAGCACCAAATCCCTTGGCGAGTACATTGGCGACGTTGTTCGCGTCAGCACGCGAACGGTGACTATCTTGCCTGGCTCCGGCTTCGAAAAAGCTTCACTCCGGGCCAGGGAGAACATAGAATCCCTGTTCCCTACGCGAAGTTTTTCTACGCCGAAAGTGTCGGGAATACATAATCCGCTAAACAACGGCGACGGGCTGGTGTTTGTGGGGGAGAACGGCATAACCGGTATGCGGGCCGATGTGGTAAAGGGGGATACTGTTACAGTAAAAGACGCCTCCGGCATCGCTCCCGGTAATTATGTCTATCGCAACCATAACATTAAGTTCGAGAAGGAGTTGCAGGTTAATATGCCGCGCCGCAAGATTGATGTGGATGTAGCCTTTGGTCAGGAGTGTGTAGTGGCAGTGGATGCCGATGGTTTCAGGGTTGAGGTGACGCTGCCGGCCGATGTGCCGGTGGCGGAGAGGCAGGATGCCGCCGCGGAGAATATCCGCCGCAATATGGGCAAACGCACCGATCATTTCGACTTCAAGTGTGACAGGGTGGACCAGAGTCCTGTACGGTTCTATCCCGCTTCCGTCCTCAATGCTCTCCGCCGGGAACTCGCAGAAGAACTGGTCCGCGTCCGCGCCGTGGCTGTCAAGGGGCTGCCCTTCGATGGCTTCGAAAAAGCTTCGCTCCGGGCCAGTCGGCTCGTCGCGCCTGTTCCCTACGCGAACTTTTTCTACGCTGAACGCGAAGGACAGGGTGAAGACGGAACCCGCAAAAAGGCGACATCCGCCGCAGGCAACCGCCTCCCTGACTCTATCGCGAACTACACGGCGAACTGTGCGAATCATTTGGCGAGGGAGGTGCTGATGGATATGGGATACGGGAAGGTAGAGGATGCCTACGAACTTGCTCCTGTGCCGGACGCCGCCCTGATGCGCAGCCGCTATTGCGTCAAGTATGAGTTGGGACTGTGCCCCCGGCAGCACCCTTCTGCCAAACCGCGCGAGCCCCTTTTCCTGGTGAATGCAGGCCGCCGTCTGCGGCTGGAATTCGATTGCAAAAGATGCGAAATGATAGTATCTTTGTAAGTTAGATTTATTATGCGCTTCGGTGAAATATACGGCAATGACGCTCTCAAGGCGCGTCTGGGAAAGCTTGTGGACGAAAACCGTCTTGGGCACGCCCTTCTTTTCGTAGAGCAGGAAGGGATGGGGGCGTTTGCGTTTGCCGTTGCCCTGTCGCAGTACCTTAACTGTACCGGCGCGAAGGACGGAGACAGTTGTGGTGAGTGCCCCTCGTGCCGTCTCCACGCTCACCTGTCATATCCGGACCTGCATTTCTCCTTTCCGATAAGTTCTTCGCCCAAACTCTCCGACCAGGAGAAAAAGCGTCCCGTAAGCAGTTACTTCCTGAGAGATTTCGTTTCTCTGGCCACGGATAATCCCTATTTTGACAGTCACGACCTGTTTGCAGCAATCGGTATAGAAAACAAGGCCGGAGCGATCACGGTAAACGAGGCAAGGGAGATTGCGAATATCCTCTCGCTGCAACCATACCAGTCGCAATACAAGATTATGGTGATATGGGAGCCGGAGAAGATGACCACCGAGGCGGCCAACAAGTTGCTCAAGTTGCTGGAAGAGCCCCCGGCAGGGACACTCTTCCTGCTGGTTACACATCAGATGGAGAATATGCTCTCTACGGTGGTTTCCCGCTGTCAGGTTATCCGCCTGCAACCGGTAGAGCGCCACGAGATGGCTCTCATTCTGGAGAAGCGCTTTGACCTGAATGCAGAAGAAGCCATGAATTACGCCACTTTGGCTGCGGGGAGCGTAGGCCGGGCGTTTTCGGCCGTCGGCAATGCCGAAGGAACAGGCTCTGTGCAGGAATCGGTACGTTCTCTTCTGGATGCAGCGCTGGCCAAGTCACTAGTCGAAGTGATGGACGTTGCCGAGCAACTTTCGTCTCTGGGCCGCGACCGCCAGAAGTTGTGGTGCGTTACGGCAGAAGATATGATCAGGAAATTGTTTGTCACTTCCCAGGGGCTTGGCAGCATCGCCTTTGCCGACAGTGACGAAGCAGAGTATATAAGACAATTAACGCCCAGGATTAAACAGACGTTCTACGGCAAAGCCTTTGCGGCGGTCGATACCGCTTTGAGGCTGATAGATGCCAATGTGTCGGCAAAGTTGATTTTTGCCGATTTGGGCAACCGATTTTTCCTATACATTTAGCAAGATGGATTACGACAATAAAAATCACGATTGCTCCCGCGGGTGCGTGGTGGAACGGGATGATACCGGCGCCCTGCAGGTCACATACGAGAGGGGCTGCTGCAAGCTGTCCGACTTTGACTGGCTACAGGGAATCGACGAGGCAAAATACAGGGACCTTTATGAAGTCCGTTTCAAGAATACGCACAAACTCATTTTCCGCAACGATACCGGACAGGATCTCAAGGCGGGCGATTTGGTGGTGGTAGAGGCCGCCAACGGCCACGATTTGGGAATAGTAACCCTCTCCGGCGCCGTGGTGCTGAGGCAGATGATGCGCCGCCGGATCAATCCGGAAACATATCAGTTCAAGAGAATCTACCGTAAGGCCAAGGCGCTGGACATTGAGCGGTGGCAGGAGGCCATAGCCCGCGAGCAGAGCACGATGATCCGCGCCCGCCAGCTGGCGGCCAATCTGGGTCTGGATATGAAGATCGGTGATGTGGAATTTCAGGGAGACGGCACCAAGGCGATTTTTTACTATATCGCAGACGAGAGGGTAGATTTCCGCCAGCTCATCAAAGATTTTGCCGAGGCATTCCATATCCGCATAGAGATGAAGCAGATAGGTGCGCGCCAGGAGGCCGGCCTAATCGGAGGGCTGGGCGTATGCGGCCGGCCGCTGTGCTGCTCCAAGTTTATGGCAGATTTCAAGTCCATCACCACACAGGCGGCCCGCTGCCAGGACCTGGCGCTCAATCCGCAGAAACTGGCGGGTCAGTGCAGCAAGCTCAAGTGTTGTATCAACTATGAAGCCTCTGCCTATGTCGACGCCCGTAAAAACCTGCCCGACGCCCGCGAACCGCTCGATTTCAGGGACGGTCTGGCATATCTGGTAAAAACCGACGTGCTGATGGGGACGATGTGGTTTTCGTTCGACAAAAACAATATGTCCAATATGTTCCCGCTGTCCGCAGAACAGGTGGCGCAGATCAAGGATCTTAACAGGCACGGCAAGAAAGGCGATCCGGTAATAGAGAAGAATCGTTCGGCAGATGAGGAACCCGAATTCGTGACATCGGTGGGTGACGACAGCATTTCCCGCTTTGACTCTTCTCCCAGGAAGCGTCAGCGGGGCGGTCGCCCCCGGCCTGGCCGCAGCAGGAGTGAGGGTGAGCGGCTTGCGGCACCCGAGCGGAAAGCCGAAGGTGGCCGTGCGGGAAAAGAAGGCCGTGACGAACGTCCCCGTCGCTCAGAAGGGGAGCGCCGCGGTGGACGGCACGACAACCGTAACCCCAGATTTGGCCGCGGCAATGAAAACAAGGCATAAATCGGTATTAGCGCTGGTATGCGCACTTTTTGCGGTGCTTTCGTGCGATAATCCGCGCGAAGAGTTTCACCTCGTCCAGGAGGTTACCGGGGAAGACCTGAGGATGGGTTTGAGTTTTGACCTCAATATGGAAGAGGGGTATAGCTACACGGCCGCCGTGATGTGCAGGGTGGATGCGACCGCATCTGTAAAAGAGGATGTCGATATTGATTTCGAGGTGATATCCCCCGCGCACGCCTCCTACAAGGAGTCGGTATCATTTCCGCTGGTGGGCAGTGCACGTCAGCGGGCGACCCTTCCGGAGGGCTCGCAGGTGCTGTTCAAAAAGCGGGGTACCAGTCTTGACAATCAGTGGGGATGGCGCAGGGGCATCACCTGTGACAGCATTCCCGGCCGCTGGCTGGTAATAAT
>CACYEB010000165.1 GCA_902773305.1 uncultured Bacteroidia bacterium | reverse complement strand
CAAGGGAAATGTTGTAATTTGCTGATAATGAGACAAGTTGGCGTCACAGGAGTATGTCCGTCGCGTCGTCGGAGGTTGGCACTTGCCTCTAAGAAACCGTGGGCGCCCGTGCCCTCGTAAAACGGGAGGGGCCCGACACAGACAAGTTATCCGCAACAGCGGATGACGCAGGATGTGGTGGGAGGGATGGAGTGAGCGCTAGCGAACGGAAGTTTCAGAGAGGCAAGTGCCGCCGCAGCATAGCGACGGGCAGTGCGAATAATTATTGCGCGATGAAGCGGTAGACTATGCTGCCTTTCTGGGGATCGGGGGCGGAGTCGCTGCGGTTGAAGCGGCTGCGGGTGGCGGCTTTCTCCGCCCACTGCCAGAGCGACTTGTCTTTGCTGGAAGCCGACTCTATAACCTGGGCCTTGATGACCTTTCCCGCCCTGTTGACATAGATTGCAACAGCCACGTCTCCGCCGCCGAAACCCTTGTATGCCGGAATCGGCAGATGGACCGCCTTACGCCCCTCAAGATCGTATGAGAGCACCGAGGGACCGGTGTATTCGTGAGCCTCGCCATCGGTATCGCCACCGGTATCGGGATTGGTTTCGGTAGCGACATCATCTTCCTCTGCTTCCAGAGCTTTGCGGCGGTTGGCAGCCAGCGCTTCTTCTACAGAACGTCCCAAGGCCTCGCGCTCTGCGCGGGCCTTGATGGCGTTGGCATCCACCACGGCATTACGCACCTGCGGCGTGGGGGCGGCGGCAATCATCGCGTCCAGCTCCTTGCTCACGCGATCCTTGAACTCCTTGAGCTCCTGCTGCTGCTTGATGAGTTCCTGTTTCTCCTGCTGGGTGAAATCGAGTATGAAACTGCTCTCCTTCTTTACGCTCGCCCCTATGGAATAAACCAAAAGGATTATCAACACGACAAGATGGAAAATGATTGTCGAGTAGAGACCGATCCGGTTTTCTTTGCGCCGCTCTGAAGGGTTTTCGCGCATTACTTGGCAAGCCAGGTTTTATCGTTGAGAGCCTTCTCTATGGTAGCAAGCAGAATATTGATGGCCACGTGGTTATGCCCTCCCTGAGGGATTATTATATCGGCATATCGCTTGCTGGGGGCGATGAACTGCAGGTGCATCGGCTTCACCAGGTCGTTGTAGCGCTTGATCACGGCAGCCACATCCTTGCCCCTCTCCTCTATGTCGCGCTGCATAATGCGCGAGAGCCGGTCATCGTCGTCGGCATCCACGAACACCTTGATATCCATCTGCTTCATCAGTTTCTGACAGGTGAAGATGAGGATACCCTCCACAAGAATGATATCGGCGGGCTCTACGTGCACCGTCTCTGTCTTGCTGCGCTCACAGGTTATGTAAGAATACACCGGCTGCTCTATGGACTTGCCATTGCGGATCTGCTCCAACTGGGCGCAGAGCAAGTCGAAATCGATGGCATTGGGATGGTCAAAGTTATAGACCTTTTTCTCTTCTTCGGTGAGATGGCTGCAGTCCTTGTAATAAGAGTCCTGGGGAATCACCACGATCCTGTCCTTGAAGGTTCTCTTCAGCCTCTTTACAACCGTGGTCTTGCCACTGCCGCTGCCGCCTGCGATGCCGATGATTAACATAATATGCCGTATTTAGAATTCTGCATTGTTGGGTGTGCGGGGGAACGGAATCACGTCGCGGATGTTGGCCATACCCGTCACGAACATCAGCAGGCGCTCGAATCCCAGGCCGAAGCCGCTGTGGGGGCAACTGCCATAGCGGCGGGTGTCCAGATACCACTCCAGAGTGCGGTGACTCATACCCAGCTCGTCTATGCGGGCATTCAGCTTCTCGAACGACGCTTCGCGCTCGCTGCCGCCGATAATCTCGCCGATCTTGGGGAAGAGGACGTCCATTGCGCGCACTGTCTTGCCGTCTTCGTTCTGCTTCATATAGAACGCCTTGATATCCTTTGGATAATCGGTGAGTATTACCGGCTTCCGGAAATGCTTCTCCACCAGATAGCGCTCGTGCTCGCTCTGCAGGTCGATGCCCCAGCCCACGGGATATTCAAACTTGACCCCGTCAGCGACAGCCTTCTCCAGGATCTTTATGCCCTCGGTGTAGGTCAGGCGCACGAAACTGTCTTTCAAGACGCCCTGCAGGCGTTCCAGAAGCTCCTTGTCGAACATATTGTTCAGGAAGGTGATATCATCGAGGCAATGGTCCAGGGCATACTGCACCAGATATTTGATGAACTCCTCCGCCAGGTCCATATTGTCCTTGATGTCGTAGAAGGCCATCTCCGGCTCTATCATCCAGAACTCGGCCAGGTGGCGCGGGGTATTGCTGTTCTCGGCGCGGAAAGTGGGGCCGAAGGTGTAAATCTCACCCAGCGCGGTGGCGCCCAGCTCACCCTCCAGCTGACCCGAAACCGTCAGCGAAGTCAGGCGGCCGAAGAAATCTTTGGTATAATCTACCTTTCCGTCTTCTGTGCGGGGCGGATTGTCAACGTCCAGGGTAGTCACCTGGAACATTGCGCCGGCGCCTTCTGCATCGGCAGCGGTAATCAGCGGAGTATGAAGATAATAGAAGCCCTTGCCGTTGAAGAAGTTGTGGATGGCGAAGGCCATGTTGTGGCGGATGCGCAGCACCGCGCCGAAAGTGTTGGTGCGGGGGCGAAGGTGGGCTATCTCACGCAGGAACTCCATACTGTGGCCCTTCTTCTGGAGAGGATAGGTGGCATCGCATTCACCGTAAATCTCTATGTCGGAAGCCTGGATTTCCACAGCCTGGCCACTGCCCTGCGAAGCCACCAAATCGCCGGTCACTGCCAGGCAGGCGCCGGTGGTGATGCGCTTCATAAACTCTTCGTCAAACTTGGCCAGGTCGCACACAACCTGGATATTATTAATCGTAGAACCGTCGTTGAGGGCGATGAACGCCACATTCTTGTTGCCGCGCTTGGTGCGGACCCAACCCTTTGCGAGCACCTGTTCACCGGGCGCCGTTTTCAACAACTGAGCTACTTTTTTCCTTTCCATATCGTTTTGATTTTTACAAACTTCAAATTTACTCGTTTGCGCCTGTATTTCCAAATTGGAATTTGCGGTGACGGGCCGCACGGGCAGCCTTGCGGGCAGCGGCAATAGCGTCTTCACACGCAGGATCGATTGCAAACTGCTTGAAACAGTCAAAAATATATTCTACAGCCTGGTGGCTGGGATGTGTCAGATTCTCTTCGTAGAAACGATAGTCCCGAAGCTCGTCCATCATAATCTCGTATGCGGGAAAATAAGCCACGTTGCGGAACCTCTTCTGAAGGGCGTCTATTGCCAGCAGCAGGGTCGCCTTGCCCAACTGGCTCCCGTGCGCCCCAAAGGCCAGGTAACGTATGGGGCTCACTGTAAATATCCACTGCTTTCCGGGGCCTGCCGCCACCATTCCCGACAGATATTCGAGACACTCATCCACGCTGAGGCGCTCTCGCACGAACTCCGCGGCGGGCACCTTATGGCAGTTTGCGACTATCATATCGCGTCCTATGTGACGGAACACGCCGTTAGTACCCAGAGTAATCACGCACACCGTGGCGGCGGCAAACCTGTCCGCAGCCTCTTCCAGGGCGGCATTGGCGTTGGAAAGGAACTCCCCGGCAGAGGGTCGGTCGAAACGGCTGTGATGATGGAACGACGTGAAGCGCCCCCCGCACTCTATGACATCGGCTTCGGTAAACTTCTCGCGGGTGACAAGCCGCCGAAGCGACTGCGACACCGATGCGGGGTTGTAGAGCACGCCGAATGGGTTCACGGTGACATCGAAGCCCGACTCTGCCATAATTGCCCCTATGGCGTCGGCAAAGCAGGACCCCGCAAACAGGAATCTGTCATCGGAGCCAAGCCGCCGTCCCAGCGGCTCAATCGTTACCGGGGTCGTGAGTTTCATTCTTTACCGCTGTCAAAATCAGATTGTCGGTCTTGTAATATATAGGATAGAACGCCTCGTCGCCCATAGGAGTATAGCGGGCAATCAGCGCCCGTATCTGGGTGAGCATATACTCCTTTGAAATCTCCCACTCGCCATCCTTGGGCTCCGTGCCGTTCTTTGCGGCAAATGCCAAAAAATCCCTCTCCAGATTGACGGTTGAGAGAAACTTGTCAAAGGCCTCCATAGTCTTGGCGGAGGTTATCGCAGAAGTGTGTGCGTCCAGCACCTCGTTGGCATACTTTATCTGGAGTCCCTTGCGGTTGCAGTCCATATAGAAGCCCGTCACTGCGATGGTGTCCACGGGCACGAATACATCGGGCACTATGCCGCCGCCGCCATACACGGTGCGGCCGCCGGCCGTCTTGTATTTGGTCTCGTCCTTTATCTTGATGCTGTCGGCAGAGAACATCTCGCCGCTGACATACCGCTCATAGACCTCCATCTCGTAATCGTCGCTGTACGGCTTCTGGATGCAGCGGCCCGACGGGGTGTAATACCTTGCCACCGTGAGCCTGATGCCCGAACCGTCGGAGAAATAGACCGGTTCCTGCACCAATCCCTTGCCGAACGAACGTACGCCGTAGATGGTACCGCGGTCGTTGTCCTGGATTGCCCCGGCGACAATCTCGCTGGCAGAAGCGCTGGTGGCATTTATCAGCACGGCGATGGGCAGATCCTTGTTGCGGCCGCGACCATCGGCCCTTAGGTCGGTGCGGGGACGCGCCTTGCCCTCCATATAAACTATCATCTCTCCCTTCTCCATGAATTCATTCGCCAGCAGCATCGCCTGGTCGAGGTAACCGCCGGTGTTGTCGCGCAAATCGAGCACCAGCCGCTTCATTCCGCGGTCGCGGAGCTTGTCCATAGCCTGCACGAATTCGGCATAGGTTGTACGGGCAAACCTGCTCAACTTGATAAAGCCGGTGGTATCGTTTATCATATAGGCGATATCGACGCTGTGCACGGGTATCTTGTCCCGGGTTATGGTAAACGGGATTATCTCATCGCTGCCGTAGCGCATAATTCCAATCACCACCTTGGTACCCTTGGGGCCGCGCATCAGCGAAACCATAGTGTCCTGCTCCATCTTGACCCCGGCAATCACCCGGTCGTCTACCTTGATCACGCGGTCGCCAACCCTGAGGCCCGCCTTCTCGGAAGGCCCTCCGGTAATCACCGAATTCACCACCACCGTGTCGTTGGGCACATTGAACTGGATACCGATCCCTTCGAAACCGCCGGCAAGCGACTCCTCCGCCTCTTTGAGCTCCTCGGGCGGAAGATACACCGAGTGGGGGTCCAGTTCGCTCATAACCTCCGGGATAATATCCTCGATGACTTTCTTGTGGTCAATATCCTCTACGTAATTCTTGTCGACACTCTCCAGCACCAGCATCAGCTTGGACCAGTCCGAATTGAAAGAATTGACGTCGGCCCTGCCCTTGCGGCTGCCGGGGAGTGCGCGCAGCACTATACCCGCCGAAAGGGCAATCGTAAGCACCCACAGCATCGGGCGCAATATCTTGAAAAACCTGTTCTCATTCATATTTGCAAACCTCTATTCCGGCCCTGCGCAGCAAGTCCAAGCCGTCGGTAATCCTGTATTCGCGACGGTACACCACCCTTTTGATACCGCTTTGTATAATGAGTTTGGCGCACTCCATACAGGGAGAATCTGTCACATACAGCGTCGCTCCCTCGCTGGAATTATTGCTCATCGCCACCTTGGTGATGGCATTGGCCTCTGCGTGCAGCACATACGGCTTGGTGACGCCGTCTTCTTCGCACACATTCTCGAAACCGCGGGGAGTGCCGTTGTAACCGTCCGAAATAATCATCCGGTCCTTTACTATCAAAGCCCCGACCTGGCGTCTCTGGCAATAGGAATTGCGAGCCCAGATGTCCGCCATATCCAGGTAACTGCGGTCAAATTGTTTCTGTTTGTCTGTCATATCTCTTGAAAAACTATTCCGATACCGATTGCAGGGAACAAAGATGCGAATAAAGCCCGCCTTTTGCAAGCAAATCCTGATGAGTTCCCCGCTCGGCAATACAGCCGCCGCTTAGCACAATTATCTCATCGGCCCTCTGTATGGTGGACAGACGGTGGGCGATTACCAGCGAAGTGCGGTTTTGCATAAGTCTGGCAAGGGCGTCCTGCACAAGGCGCTCGCTCTCTGTGTCAAGGGCGCTGGTGGCCTCGTCCAGAATCAGTATCGGAGGATTCTTCAGCACGGCCCTCGCTATGGCTATACGCTGCCTCTGGCCCCCCGACAGGCGCTGACCGCGGTCGCCTATATTGGTCCGGTAACCCTGCGGCATGGCCTCGATGAACTCATCCGCATTGGCAATGCGGGCCGCAGCTCGCACATCGGCCTCGCTCACGCCCTCTATGCCGAAAGATATATTGTTATAGACCGTATCGTTGAACAATATGGACTCCTGAGT
>CACYEB010000164.1 GCA_902773305.1 uncultured Bacteroidia bacterium | reverse complement strand
GGACAACCCGGTGCTTTGTAGCCAGGAGCACCTCTTCCGCCTGGCCAGCGTCAGTAAAACCCTTACGGCAGTCTGCATACTCAGGCTTTGCCAGGAGGGGAAACTCAACCTTGAGGAGAAGGTATTCGCCCCCGGCGGTCCGCTGGCCAGCCTCTATCCAGGCAAGCACGTCCCCGGAGCCGACGACATCCGGGTCATCGACCTGCTTACCCATCGGCCTGGATGGACAAACTATACCACCGGAACCGATCCCGTATTTACCGGTGACAGCCGTTTTGCCGGCAAGAGTTTGCAGAAGCGTGTCGAATATATACTGGGGAACGTCCAGCTGTCATACAGCCCCGGGACATATTATTCATACTACAATCTGGGATACTGCATACTCGGGCAGGTCATCGAACAGGTCTCCGGCAAGAGCTACGAAACGTACCTGAGGGAAGTGGCGGCACTCGCAGGCGCAAATGACATCTGGCTGTCAAACACCCTGAAAAGCAAGCGTCGTTCCAACGAGTGCATATTCTATTCCCAGGACGGCGCCTATCCCTACGACAACAATATGGAGGTCGCCTCTGCCTGCGGTGCGGTAATCGCTTCTGCCGCAGATATGGCCCGGATTCTGCTGGCCATAGACTACGGGAGCGATACCCCCGGCATCCTGGACAGTTCCTGGCTGGATAAAATGTACACCAACTATACCTCTACGGGCAAGGGTGGGTATGGCCTGGGCTGGTGGATCGGCCACAACGGCTGGTCCAACTGGGCTGCCTGGCACACCGGAAGCCTCTCCGGATCCGCCACACTCTGGGTACGCGGGAACAACGGCGTAAACGGGGTCATACTATGTAATTCCCGCAGTTCACGTGACACCTTTGACACGGGTATGTCAGACACCCTTGACGATGTAATGACCCGCGTAAAGCAAAAGTATTAGAGCAAGTGATGAAGAATTTACGATATTTCCTGGTGGCGGCACTGGTACTCACCATTTCCGCGCCCGCGGCAAGAGCCCAGTCAGAAGCCTTTCTGGAGGCACTCCGCCTCTATTATGCCAACGACGTGAAAGGCGCCTACGTACAAATGAAAAAAGTCGTTGCAGCCGAGCCGGACAATGATGCAGCATACTACTACCTGAGCACTATGCTTCGCGACAGCACCGCCTCCGGCCAAATGCTGCAGAAGGCCGTGGAGCTGGACCCTCACAACTACTGGTACAAGTATGCCCTTGCCCACAATCTTATGGCGAGGGACAAAAACGCCGAAGCCGCCGACATTCTGGAACAACTGCTGGCAGAACATCCGGGCAAAACCACGCTCCATTCCGACCTGATCGGTGTCTATGCCGCTTCCAAGCAATATGACAAGGCCATGGAGGCAATTGAAAATGTAGAGAGCAAAGTGGGGCCGTCGGATGCCCTTGCAACCATCCGCACCGACCTGCTCCTCGCCCAGAACAAACGCCGTGAGGCGTATGACTTTATGCTGGACTATTTCTACCGTACACGTTCGCCCCGCGCGGCGTGCTACCTTGCCCAGTACAACGCGGCAGCCTTCAACAACGAAGAGGCCCTGCACTTTTATGACGAAGCCCTTGCCGTCAATCCCGACGACTCCGAAGCGCTTTACGGCAAGGCACACATCCACCGTGCCTTAGGGCAATACGACCTCTATTTTGAAAACATCACTCCCTTCCTGGCCAATCCCGAAATACTGCCCTCAGCCAAGGCTCAGTATATGGCAGAGGTACTGAACCAGCAGCAGTTCGTATATACGTTCGCCCCGCAGGTTGACACCATGATGATGACCCTTTACGCATCGGCTCCCGCCGATTCGTCAATCTGCTCCATCACAAGCACCTATCTGTACCAGAAGGGGCAGACAGACGACGCGATTGCGCTTGCAAAGAGCAATGCCGACCATTATCCCGAGAGTCTCAATCTCAACTTCACATATCCGCTGATGCTGTACTATAGCGGCGATTATGCTGCCGTCACCTCCGCCGCCACGGTCGCTCTGCAAAGGTTCCCCGGCAACATAGACTTATTGCAACTCCGCGGAATGAGTTTCTGGCAGTTAGGCGAGACCGACTCTGCCATAGAAGACTACACCAGCGCCCTTTCTCTCGCTCCCGACGGCGGTGACCTGCAACTTAGCCTATACAGCGCACTGGGAGATCTGTTTCACTTGAAGGGAGACCAGAAAACCGCCTTTTCATATTATGACAAGGCCCTCAAGATCAATCCAGAGTATGTACCTGTGCTCAACAATTATGCATACTACATAAGCGAGCGCTATCCCACTCCCGTGAAAAAAGTGCCTAAAGATTTGCGCAAAGCCCTGGAAATGAGCCGGAAAACCATAGAAAAAGAACCCGACAACGCCACTTATCTGGACACCTACGCCTGGATCCTACACCTGATGGGGATGGACCTGGAGGCCAAAGCGCACTTTAAACACGCTATGATCTACGGCGGAAAGGAGAGCGGCGTGATACTTCGCCACTACGCCACGGTGCTCCAGGCGCTGGGCGACGAACTTGCCTCCGTATATTCGGCCCAGGCAGAAAAACTCGGAGAATGAAACCCTTCTGTACCATAGTCCCGGCCGTCGCCGTCTTTCTTTTCTGCACTATCGCGGCAGCCGCTCAGGGTACGACGGGGAAAAAGTCCGACATCGACCGCCTTAAAGAGGAAATCCGCTTTATAGACAAAGAGTTGAAAACCGCCACCTCCAGGCACAAGGAATCGTACAACCAACTGCTGCTGATTCAGAAAAAGAGTGCCAACCGGAAAAAACTCGTTGAGGAGTCCGACAGGGCCATAAACGACCTGCAGGGACAAATATATCAGAAAGACCGGGAGATAGCCTCCCTTCAGGCGCAGCTCGACACCCTGGAGAAATACTATGCCTCTCTGGTTTACAACACCTACAAGAACCGGGACAACAGGGTCTGGCTGATGTATCTGCTCTCCAGCGAAAACCCGGGCCAGGGGTATCGCCGTTTTTCGTATCTGAAAAATCTGTCGGCCACATTGAACGCAGAATCCCGGCAAATAATCCTTGCCAGGGAGCAGCTTGCCGGAGAAAAGGATACACTGACCAGAATGTACAACGAAGCCGGCAGACTGAAACGTGAGCGGGAAGAGGAATACACCGCCCTGAAAAACGAAGAGAAGAAAACCCAGTCGATGGTCAACACCCTGGCCAAAGACAAGAAGAAATACAAGTCCGAACTGGAGCGCAAACGCAAGGAGATGGCCAAATTGAACAGCGAAGTCAAAAAGGCCGTCGGCAAAGAGCTTTCTAAAAAAGACAAGATAGACTATACCGTTTCGGGCAAATTCGAGCAAAACAAAGGAAAAATACCCTGGCCGGTGCAGGGGGTCATCACAGAGCAGTTCGGTGTCCAGAAACACCCCTTGTACAAGAATATCACCTTGCCTGAAAACAACGGCGTCACCATCACCGCAAAAAAAGGGAGTGACGTGCGCTGCGCCTTCGAGGGGGTCGTCAAGCAGATTATGATAATGCCCGGCTATGGACACTGCGTGCTGGTCCAGCACGGGGAGTATTTCACTTTCTACTGTAAATTGGGCAAGGTCACCGTAAAATCAGGTCAGAAAGTAAAGGCAGGCGAGCTTCTAGGCTCGCTTGAGACTACCGGAGAAGATACTTCGCAGCTCCACTTCCAGATTTGGAAGGGCTCCGCCAAGCAGAACCCTGCTGTCTGGCTTCAATAGCCTATCTTCCGTCGCCCTTCCGTGACACAAGACCGTCACTTTCCAGCAAAGCTTCCGGGTCGGGGTCGCGCCCGCGCCAGTTACGGTAGAGCACGTCTGCATCCTCGATATCGCCCCTTGAAAGGATCTGGCTGCGGAAAGACGCAGCGGTCTCCCTGTTGAAAATGCCGGTCTGTTTGAAATAGGCGAAAGCATCTGCAGCAAGGACCTCCGCCCACTTGTATGAATAGTAACCGGCAGAATATCCTCCCGAAAAGATGTGCGTGAAAGAGGTTGACATAGCTGTGGAATCAATCACGGGAACGACGGCCGTGGGGATAAGGACTGAGGCCTCGAATTTATCCACATCTGTCTCGGGCAGCGGCTCACCGCTGTGCCAAGCCATATCAAGCAGCCCGAATTGCAACTGGCGAACACTCGCATAGCCTGCCATATGGTTCTTAGAGGCTATTATGCGGTCTATATATTCCTGGGGAATAACTTCTCCTGTCCGATAGTGCTTTGCGAAAGATGACAGGAACTCGCTTTCATAGGCCCAGTTTTCCATTATCTGGGACGGCAGTTCCACAAAGTCGCGGGCGACATTGGTGCCGGTCAGGCTGGCGTAAGTGCCTTCGGAAAGCAAAGAGTGCAGACAGTGTCCGAACTCGTGCAGCAGAGTAGTGACCTCGTCGAAAGTGAGCAATGACGGAGTATCGCCAACCGGCTTGGTAAAATTGGTCACAAGCGACACAAAGGGACGTTTTTCCCCGTCGTCAGCGATGCTCTGTTCGCGGAAATTCGTCATCCAGGCTCCGGAACGCTTGCTGGCACGGGGGAAGAAGTCCATATAGAGCAGCCCCAAGAAACGGTCACCGTCTTTCACCTCATATACCTCCACATCGGGATGATAGCCAGGGATATCCTCGCGCCTTGAAAGCGTGATGCCGTAGAGGGTGTTCGCCAGGTTGAATACGGCGGTACGTACGCTGCCGAGTTCAAAATAAGGCTTCAGAAGTTCGGTGGTGATAGAGTAATTCTCTTCCCGCATCCTGCGGCTCCAATAAGAGAAATCCCAGGGCATTATATTATCATTGAAACCTTTGGATGCCGCATACTCGTTAAGTTGGGCGACCTCCTTGATGGCAAACGGCCTGGTCTTGGCCATCAAATCTGCCAGAAAGGCGTTCACCGCTTCGGGGTTGCGGGCCATACGCTCTTCCAGTGCATAGCAGGCATAGGATTTATAGCCGAGCATCCGAGCTGTCTCTTCCCGCAGGGAAACAATCTTGCGGATCGCTCCTCCGTTATCAAATTCACCGCCCAGAGCCCTGGTATTATATGCAAGCCAGAGCTGCTCCCGTTTGGCACGGTTGCCGCCGTAACTCATAAAAGCGCTGTAACTTGGGGCCTGCAGAGTGAACACCCATCCGTCAAGGCCGCGGGTAACGGCCTCTTCCTTTGCAGCGGCAGCGGCATAGTCGGGAATACCCGACATATCCAATGAGTCTGTGATGTGCAAGATATATGCGTTGGTTGCGTTCAGGGCGTTCTCCCCAAACTTGAGGGTCGCCAACTGCAACTGCTCCTGCGCCGTTGCGTATGCACTGCGGGCATCCTCGGGCAAATTGGCCCCGTTGCGGACAAACGACTTGTACCTCTCTTCCAACAGGCGGGACTGCTCTTGATTGAGATTCAGGCTGTCTTTTGTATCATATACTGCTTTGACACGTGCGAACAGTTCGCGGTTGAGCTGGACGTACATACTGAATTCGGTCAGTTTCGGGCTCACTTCCTCTGCTATGGCGCGCATCTCTTCGTCGCTGTCTGCTTCCAGCAGGTTAAAGAAAATGCCCGAAACCAGAGAGAGTGCTTCGCCGGATCGCTCAAGAGCTTCCACGGTATTCTCAAATGTGGGACAATCCGGATTCTGGCAAATGGCGTCTATCTCCTCCCTGGCCAGAACTATCGCCTTTTCAAAAGCCGGGATATAGTGCTTCGTCTGGATTTTGTCGAACGCCGGGGCGCCGTAAGGATTTGCAGAAGCCACCAGCAGTGGATTATCCTGGTCGGTATTACAAGAAGTTGTCATTACAATTAACGTAAGGATTAAAAAAGTGGTGAATGTTTTGCGCATAATCATCTCTATTGATGCGCTAATTTAAGAAATCTGTCTTAAATACAGCCTGCCGGACCGTATAATGAAACTGTACTCGTAGCAGTGATAGACCGGCCTTCGCAGCGGAGCCTTCTCCATCGCGGTGAAGTATCTCGGGTCATACCCTCTCATTCGGCTGTCACTCAACGGTATGCTCCGGATCCCGGACGAATGCACCGCCGCCAGTATACGGCGGTTCAGCCGCAATATCCGATTTACCTCTACAGCTCCTTTGCCGGCATCGTGATAGCGGCGGTTGTGAAAGGCAGTACGGCAATCGTCACAACAGAACCGTTTGTCAGGACGGCCCGTCAGGGGAGCTCCGCACTCCGCACATCTTCTCTCCATATCCATCTCTCCTTTTTCAGCAAATTTACCAGCACGGGTAAGGAGAAGGGACTTCTTTTCGCAATTCTTTCCGTTTTATTTCCGTTTCTGGATTCGTCCGGCACAGGAAAGCCGTCCAGAAACGTTTATAACCGTTTATATTATGGTTTTTGGCTGCAAGGCGGCATTTCTTTGCACAGCGTGAGTCTGTATTGTTTAATTATTTAAACTTTCATTTTATGGAGACAAATACCATCAACCGCGTAGAGATTCTGGGGAGGGTCGGCGCCGAACCGAGAATCACCAATGCCGGTTCGTCCCGCATCGCAAGGTTTCCAGTGGCCACCAACGAACTTTTCAAGGACCGTGGCGGCGGACTGCACGAAGAAACCACCTGGCACAATGTCGCGGCCTGGCAGGGTCGTTCGGTACCCGCTTTCGACGATATCAAAAAAGGAGTTATGGTGCACGTATACGGACGGATCCGCAATTCGAAATATACCGGGCCCGAAGGAGAAGACAAATACTTTTCCGAGATAAACGCCAGCCATATCGACATTTGCAGAGAAGAACAGAGCCAGGGGCCGGCTCCCGTAGGGTACAGATAGCGGTTTTGTCTTTTGATAAAAACCAGCTACATTTGTGGTTTGTTAACAGCAAACACAAATTATGTCACGGGCCATTTACCTCTACAACACATCTTCACGCCTTAAAGAACTTTTCAAGCCCATACACGAAGGGCACGTGGGGATTTATGTCTGCGGACCTACGGTTTATGGCGACGCGCACCTGGGGCACGCCCGTCCCGGAATAACCTACGACGTGTTGGTGCGGCTCATGCGCAATTTGGGTTACAAGGTGCGTTATGTGCGCAACATCACAGATGTGGGTCATCTCGAGAACGACGCCGATGAGGGGGAGGACAAGATTGCCAAGAAAGCCCGTCTCGAGCAATTGGAGCCTATGGAGGTAGTGCAATACTACACCATCCGCTACGAAGAGGCTATGAAAAAGTTGGGAGTCAATCCTCCCTCCATAGAGCCCCGCGCTTCAGGCCATATCATAGAGCAGATCGCCCTGGTACAGAAGATCCTTGACAACGGTTACGCATACATCAGCAACGGCAGCGTCTATTTCGATGTGGCCAAGTATAACCGCGACTATAAATACGGGGTACTCTCGGGACGTGAGATAGACCAAATGATTTCCAACACCCGAGAGCTGGACGGCCAGGGCGACAAACATTCGCCCTACGATTTCGCCCTCTGGAAAAAGGCAGCCCCGGAGCACATTATGCACTGGCCGTCTCCCTGGAGCGAAGGTTTCCCCGGATGGCATCTGGAGTGCTCTGCAATGAGCGCCAAGTATCTTGGCGAGGAGTTTGACATCCACGGCGGCGGTATGGACCTGCTCTTCCCCCACCACGAGTGCGAACTGGCCCAGAACACCGCGGCTCGCGGGCGCGGCGGCGTCCGTTACTGGATCCACAACAATATGATTACCATCAACGGCAAGAAGATGGGTAAATCATACGGCAATTTCATCACGCTGGACGAGCTTTTCACCGGCAGGCATCCCCTGCTCCAGAAGGCTTACAGCCCGATGACTATACGATTCTTCATACTTCAAGCCCATTACCGCAGCACCCTGGACTTCAGCAACGAAGCGCTTCAGGCCGCCGAAAAGGGACTCAAAAAGCTTTTCCAGGCAGTACGCGATGCTGCCCGGATAGAAGCCACCTCCCCGACACCTTCCGATGCCGGCATCTCCGGGTTGTACGAGGATATCTACGATTCCCTTTGCGATGACCTCAATACCCCCGTCGCCCTCTCACACATATTCGAAGCGGTAAACATCGTAAACCGTGTAAAGGACAAGTCGCAGCAGATATGCACGGCAGAGAAGGTCCTTCTGCAGAAGATTTTCAAAGATGTCACACAGGATATCCTCGGGCTTGAGGACGAGCAGGAAGAAGGAGTCGGAAGCGACACGATAGGCGGCCTGATGGACATCATACTTGAGGAACGCCAGATGGCCCGCGCCCAGAAGGACTGGGCCAAGTGCGACGCCCTGCGCGATGCCCTGGCAAAACTCGGCATCAAAGTCAAGGACACCAAGGACGGCAGCGAATGGAGTCTGGAATAATCTTTAGCCAAACACGATGACCGCCTTTATCCTTACCATTTTAGTCACTATCCTGGCTTCGTTCCTATGCTCTGTGCTGGAAGCGGTGCTGATGTCCACTCCCCTCTCTTACCTCTCGATGAAAGAGGAGAACGGAAGCAAGGGGGCAGCGCTGCTAAAGAAGTATAAAACCGACATCGACCGTCCCCTGGCATCCATCCTGGTACTGAACACCATTGCCAATACCATGGGAGCCACCATCATCGGCGGCCTGGCGGCCAAATTGTTCGGCAGTACGGTAGTGGGGCTGGTATCCGCCGTGATGACGGTGATGATACTGGTGTTTTCCGAAATCATCCCGAAGACTCTCGGCGCCACCTACTGGCGGCATCTGACCGGCTTCACCGCCCGTGCCATAAGCGTGCTGATAGTGATAACTTATCCGCTTGTCATAGTTGCCGAGTGGATTACCCGTATCGTGGGTGACGACGAAGATGAGCAGACAGTTAGCCGTGAAGAGGTTTCTGCCATGGCAAACATCGGCGAGGAAGAGGGTGTCTTCGAGAAAAGCGAAAACAAGATTATCCAGAATATCATCAAGCTGGACAACATCAAGGCGTTCGATGTGATGACGCCGCGCGTGGTCGCGGCCATCGCACCGGAGAAGATGACGCTGGCGCAGTTCTATAAAGATCCCGCTTTCAACCATCACTCGCGCATCCCGGTTTATGCCGACAGTCCCGAATACATTACAGGCTATGTGCTCCGCACCGAAGCCCTGGAGAAACTTGCCAACGACCAGTTCAAGGTCCGCCTCGGCGACATAAAACGCGACATCACCCTCTTCAACGAGGAGATTGCCATCAGCGACATCTGGGAGCAGCTTCTGAAGAACAAGGAGCAGATCGGCCTCATCATAGACGAATACGGCTGCTTTACCGGCATCATCACTCTGGAGGACATCATTGAGACCATTTTCGGGTTGGAAATAATAGACGAGATGGACGAGGTGTCAGATATGCAGCAATATGCCCGTGAACGCTGGGAGCGACGGCAGAAACGCTACCGCCAGATTGAACTGCCCGATGATGACGACGAGGAAGACGACGGTGACGGAAACGACGACGACGAACCGCAGCCGATAATTATGCGCACCGACGTAGAAAACAAGTTCTCCGGCAACAACGACCCCGAGCACAGCGCCGAGGCCCAGGACACAATCGGATTGAGATTCGCCGAGTCAGAAGAAAAGTAATCAGTCTTTGCAAAGGAGCACCGTGGCGTATGCTTCCACGCCCTCTTCCCTGCCCACGAAACCAAGCCGCTCGCCGGTAGTGGCCTTTATCGAAACAGCCTCCGCAGAGACGCCCATCGCCTGGGCCAGGGCATCGCGCATCTCGTCTACATAAGGCGCTATTTTCGGTGCCTGAAGCAGCAGGGTCATATCTGCATTTACCAGGGAATAACCGCGCTCACGCACCATTGCGCAAGTACGGCTCAAAAGGATTTTACTGTCGATGCCCCTGAATTCTTCGCTGGTATCGGGGAAATGGCGGCCTATGTCACCCAGGGCCAACGCCCCCAGCAGCGCATCGCACAGCGCGTGAATAACCACGTCACCGTCGGAATGTGCCACACACCCTTTTGTATGCGGGATGCGGACTCCGCCCAGCGTGAGAGTCAACCCCTCTGCCAAACGATGGACGTCATACCCGTTTCCTATTCTAAAGTCACAATTCATACGACAAATTTAT
>CACYEB010000163.1 GCA_902773305.1 uncultured Bacteroidia bacterium | reverse complement strand
CCCATTCCGGGACGGAACAGCGAGAAGCCCGCTTCGGATATTGCAAGGCATTTCTTGATATCCTCCAGTTTGATGGCCTGCGCCTCTGCAGTCAGGCGCTCGCGGATCTGTTTGATCGCGGCCTCAGGACTCAGGTCCTTGGTAGATTCCACCGCCTCGTAGTAGCAGCGTTCCATCCTGTCCAAGGTCAGCATCAGGCTCACAGCGGTAGGGCGGGAAATATAGAGATATCGCTTCACGCGCAGAAACTCCTTGTCAAAAGCCTGCAGGTTGCGGGCCCTGAAACGGTTCATACACATCGCCAAGCCCAGGGCTCCGGCGATACCGATGGCCGGTGCACCGCGTACTTTCAGCAGTGTAATGGCATAAAAGACCTGTTCTGCGGTGGTCAGGTGGAGAAACTTCTCCTGGTTGGGGAGCAGCGACTGATCCAGAATGATCAAGTCCCTGCCATTGGGACTCAACTCCACTGAATCATATTCGAGAATGTTTCTCATTATTATAGCTGTTTTAACATTTCGATGAAGAGGGCGGTGAGTTTGCGGCTGGCTCTTTCGGCCTCTGCCACTACGTCGCCTCCATTGGTGGTGGCACCGGGTGCTGCATCACGCGCGAGACCCGTGATGACCGACATTCCGAACACCCTCAGACCCATCTGGCGGGCGGCGATAACCTCTGAAGTGGTGGACATACCCACGGCGTCGGCGCCTATGATACGGAAGTAGCGGTTTTCAGACGCCGTTTCGTAAGAAGGCCCGGTAACACCCAGATAGACCCCGTTCTGCAGACGGATGCCCAGTTTGCAGGACATATTCTCTGCAAGCGCCACCAGTGCGGGATCGTATGCCAGCGACATATCGGTAAATCGGTCGCCGAACGCCTCAGCATCCTTGCCGCAAAGCGGATTGGGCATTAGGTTGATCTGGTCGTTGATGACCATCAGGTCGCCCATACGGAAGGCGGCATTGACGCTTCCGGCGGCATTGGTAACGAAGATGGTCCTGACGCCAAGAAGCCCCGCCAGACGCACCGGTGCCACCACCTGCTGCATATCGCAGCACTCGTAGTAGTGGATACGTCCCTGCATTACGCACACATTCTTCCCGGATATGGTTCCGAAAACCAAGTTCCCCTTATGTCCGATGGCCGTGGGGATCGGGAACCCGGGGATGGAAGAATAAGGAACCGTAACCGGATTTTCCACGGCTTCTGCCACGGAGTCGAGTCCGGTACCGAGCACTATGCCGACTTCTGGCTTGAAATCGCCGATGCGGCTCTTTACATATTTCAGTATCTGGGCGAAATTATCCATATTAAACCGATATTTTTCAAAGGTAATAATTTTCTATTAATTTTGAGCCTATGATTAGAATTCCGGCAGTCACATCCGACAATCTCATCCTGTCCCAGGCACAGGAAGGCAACTACCCTCCCGTTGACAGGGAAATCATTCATTCGGTTATAGATTCCGCCGCAGACGGCTGCCTTGCTGCGGAACAGGCGCTCCGTCTGCTGGATGCGATAGGTATCAACCGTCAAAAAGAAATCATCGCCACCTCCGTGACGGAGGCCAAGTATGCCGCCACCGACATCGGTTACCCTGTCAATCTCAAAAGCATCTCTGCCCACGACAATCATCTCGATGAGGCCGTGGAAGACATCAGCGACGAGAATACCCTCAAGATGGAGTTCCGCCGCCTGGTACTCTCGTCAGATGTCAAGGGGGTTTTGCTGGGCCCTTCGCTCAAGGGTACGCGCGTCTATTTCGGAGTGAGACACAGCGCCAGATGGGGGCATCTTGTGGTGTGCGGCACGTTCAGCGGGACGGGGGACCGGCCTGACAACTTCATCTTCTGCAATACTCCGGTAACCAAGGAGGAGGCCCGGAAGGTGTTCGACCGCATCAGGGGCGACCGGCAGTTGAACGAGGTCTCTTTTGTAGAAACGCTGCGCAGGCTTTCTGCCCTATGCCACGCAGCGGCCGGGATAGAACGTATGGACATAATGCCCGCCGTGGCCAACGCGCACTGCGTGGTGGCCCTGGACGCGGCAGTATGTATCAAAAAGCCTACTGAATCTTAAAGGAATCCCTCAGTCCGGTGGCCTTGTTCCAGGCGCCGTTCTTGGGGTCGTGATAGAAGTAGCCCACCCTCTCGAACTGGACTGCGATGCCGCTCTTGTCTTCGAGCAGCGCCGGCTCGGCATACGCCGTCTTGACGACCAGTGAGTTCGGATTGAGATAATCCTTGTAATCGACACCTTCGGGGATTGCACCCATCTGCTCTTCGGTAAAGAGGGTATCGAAGATACGGGCCTCTATCTTTTGGGCATATTGCTGTGAAACCCAGTGAATGGTCCCCTTGACGCTGCGCCACTCTCCGGCACCCGGCTTGGATGTGGGATCTACTTCGCAGTGAACCACCGTAACACGGCCGTCTGCATCCTTTTCAAACGACTTGCACTTGACGATATAGGTGTATTTCAGGCGGACTTCACCGTCGGGCTTCAGGCGGAAATACTTTTTAGGGGCCTCTTCCATAAAGTCGTCACGCTCTATGTAGAGTTCTTTGGTGAAAGGTATCCGGCGCTTTGCCCCGTCGGGATCGGCGGGATTCAGCGGCGCCTCGAACCACTCCGTCCTGCCTTCTTCCCAGTTGTCTATGACGAGTTTGATGGGGTCCAACACCGCCATATAGCGGTTGGAGCGCTCATTCAAATCCTGGCGCAGGCACCACTCCATAAGCGAAAGGTCTATGATATTGTCGCGTTTGGCAACGCCGACTTTGTCTGCAAACATACGGATAGCTTCGGGAGTGTATCCGCGACGGCGGATACCGCAGATGGTCGGCATCCGGGGATCATCCCATCCCTCCACATAACCGTTCTTTACAAGTTCCAGAAGCTTGCGCTTGCTCATCACGGTGTATGTCAGATTCAGGCGGGCGAATTCGTACTGGTGCGAGGGGAATATCTCCAGATGCTCTATGAACCAGTCATATAACGGACGGTGGACGTCAAACTCCAGCGTACATATAGAATGGGTGATGTGCTCTATGGAGTCACACTCCCCGTGAGCGAAATCGTACATCGGATAGATGCACCATTTGTTGCCGGTACGGTGGTGTTCGGCGTGGATAATGCGGTACATCAGGGGATCACGGAGCAACATATTGGGGTGCGCCATATCAATTTTGGCGCGCAGCACCTTCGCACCGTCGGGATACTTGCCGTCTTTCATCTCCTCGAAAAGCCGCAGGTTCTCCTCTACGCTGCGGTTGCGCCAGGGGCTCTCCTTTCCGGGCTGGGTCACTGTGCCGCGGCCCTGGCGGATTTCTTCCTGGCTTTGGTCGTCTACATAGGCCAATCCTTTCTTGATGAGCACTTTGGCCCATTCGTAGAGCTGATCGAAATAGTCCGAAGCATAGAACTCATTGGCCCATTCGAAACCCAGCCACTTGATGTCCTCCTTGATGGAGTCGACATACTCGGTGTCCTCTTTCACGGGGTTGGTGTCATCGAAACGCAGGTTGGTTTTGCCGCCGTACTTCTTGGCAAGGCCGAAATTAAGGCAGATGCTCTTGGCGTGGCCGATGTGAAGGTAGCCGTTGGGCTCCGGCGGGAAGCGGGTCATTATGGATTTGTGCTTGCCGCTGGCCAGGTCCGCCTCGATGATATCTTCGAGGAAATTATTCGTACGTTCTTCCATATGTTCTCGTGTATAGATTGCAAAAGTAGCAAAAAAGGGATAATTTTACCAGCGAAAACCAAAATAGTGACTATGCTCAAATCAATGACCGGCTATGGCAAAGCCGAAGCCGATATCAACGGCAGGAAATATATCGTGGAAATCCGTTCGCTGAACGGCAAATCCGCCGACATCTCGCTCAAGACCCAGCTCATCCCGCGCGAAAAGGAGATGGAAGTCAGGCAGTATCTGACAGGGGCGCTGAACCGCGGCACCATCGATCTTTTTATCACCGTAGAGAGGGAGGAGGTGCACGAAGGCTCGGCCACCTTGAACCAGGACGTCCTGGTCTCTTACCTTGACCAGTTGCATCACGCCCTGCGTGGCAGCAAGTGGCACAAAGCCTCGGCAAACGACTTCAGCGCGCCGCTTCTGGCCAGCGTCATCAAGATGCCCGACGTCTTTGAGGTAAAGCGCGAAGAACTGGGAGAAGATGGCTGGGAAGCGCTGTTCGGTGCCATACGGGAGGCTGCAGCCCGGCTCAACAGCTACCGGGTCGACGAGGGAGT
>CACYEB010000162.1 GCA_902773305.1 uncultured Bacteroidia bacterium | reverse complement strand
GCTGCTTGACGTTACTCCGCTGAGCCTCGGTATCGAGACCCTGGGCGGCGTGATGACCAAACTTATCGACGCCAACACCACCATCCCGACCCGCAAGAGCGAGGTGTTCTCCACCGCTAGCGCCAACCAGCCTTCTGTACAGATAAACGTGCTTCAGGGCGAGCGTCCTATGGCGCGCGACAATAAGCAGATCGGCGTCTTCAACCTGGACGGCATCGCTCCCGCACCGCGCGGCATACCTCAGATCGAAGTTACCTTCGATATCGACGCCAACGGTATCCTGAACGTCTCCGCAAAGGATAAGTCCACCGGCAAGGAGCAGAAGATCCGCATCGAGGCATCTTCAGGCCTGTCGGATGCTGAAATCAAGCGTATGCGCGACGAGGCAAAGGCCAACGAGGCTGCAGATAAAGCCAAAAAAGAGCTTGTTGACAAGATCAATGCTTCTGATGCCATGATATTCCAGACAGAGAAGAACCTGAAGGAATATGGCGACAAGATCCCTGCCGACAAGCGTTCTGCAATCGACAGTGCACTTCAGGGCTTGAAGGATGCCCACAAGATTGCCAAGGACGAGTATGACGCAGGCCGCACGGTACCTACCGACAAGCTTGATGCTGCCAACAAGGCCCTTGAGGAGGCTTGGCACGCAGCCAGCGAGGATATGGCCCGTGCAGCACAGGCCGGCCAGGCCGGCCCCGGCGCCGGCTTCAACCCCGGTGATGCAGGCTTCGGCGGCGGAGCAAATCCCGGCGCCGGCCCTTCCAACGGCAACTCTTCCGACGCCAACGGAACCGCCGAGGATGTTGACTTTGAGGAAGTGAAGTAAGTCAAGTAAAGTCGTTTACAAGAAAATGGCAACCGGTTTCGGCTGCCATTTTCTTTTATATGCTTTTTGATCAGACTGTGTTCTAGGAGGGTTTTACAATCTTTACTTCACCTGTGAAAGTGAATGAACCCAGTGCTGAAGAAACCTCATAGATTCCTATAACAGTATGGTTGAGGGCTTTTTTCCGTGTAGCCTCGTCTGCCCCTGGATTCATCTCTATCTCTGCATACACTTTCTCCGTAGGGACATAAAAAGGGTGTTTGTCATCCAGCTTGTATTCTTTGAAGCTCGTGTTATAATATCTGAACTCTTTGAAGGATATTTTTATCTCAGGAATAAATATGGGGTTGTTTTCATCGTCGGTGAGTACATACATACCGTCCTTAAGTTTCTCGGGGATGAGGCCGCAGACACGGTCGTCGCCTATACTGACAACAGGAACTGCATCCTTCAGTATAACCCGATATCCCTTGGGGGTCACTTCGGGCTTCTCCCCTTTAGGATCTGAACGGAGAGCCGTGTAAGGAAGAGTCTGGTAAACCTCATCTTCGACGAACGGACGGATATCCCCGTCTGACGTTCTCTTCCACAGGTCAGGCAGTATCTCGTATGTCTTTTCGCAAGGATAGAGTACATTATAAGAAGATGCCACCTCATTATTCAACTCAAAACTATCCCCCTTTTTATAGTAGTCCTCTACACGGCCGTTGTTCTTGAGTTGGAGAGATGCGGCAAAAGCGCTGCGCTTCTGGTAGGCAAGGATATCCTTATAATCCCAAACACCCATGGTGAGGACGGTGGAAGAGCGGTACTCGTAGGCTTCTGCCGCAAAATACCCGAATGGAGTAAAAGTATCTTCTCCCCAACCCCGGATATAGGCACCATTCCCATCAGTAAGACCAATGTCATATGACGGCTTGAGGCCAGCGGCGAGAAAACTGTCGGAAGCAACGTTGACGGGCAGGACTATGAGGGTAATCTCGCCGGTCTTGTCTACTGTTGCCTTGTCGTACTCGACGCCTAAGATGGTCATCGACGGGATGGGGTCATCGCCATCTCCCGAACGGGTCTTGAGCGGCTTTACGTCGAACTGGAGGACATCCTTGAAGTTATCGGCAGCCCAGGAGGCATATTGTGCAGGAAATATCCTGTACTTAATCCTGGTTGGCTGGTCCATAACCAAAACGTTAAGTCCATGTTCATCATCGGGGTGGTATAAATAGGATACGTTGATCGAAATTTTCAAGTCATCGTAATCCGGAACATAAACAATGCTCTGGATTTGGCTGGAAAAATCGTGGAGTACATCAAATACCTTTTCGTCGGTTTTGCTGCCGGAGCATCCGGCAGCCAGCAGCGCCACTCCCGCAATGAGCAACGCACTGAGCTTGGTGAAACGGTTTTTCATGGTGATTATAATTGAGGGTTTAGGCTATTCGGCTTTGGGAATCTCGATTGCCGGCCAGCCGAAGTCCTGATATAGGGATACGGGAATCTGGTTGCGCTTCACATATCCTGCGATTGCGTCGGCACGGATCTGGTCGCGTTCTATGCTGTTGGAGTTGGCTGCGGCAAACTCGTCATACTTGTCACCGAAGATACGGCGTGCGCTGGGCTCGGCATCGCTGCCGTCTGTCGTCTGCTCGAAAGAAACGACGGAAAAATGTCCCTCTGCGTCTTTTTTAATCATCATTTTTCCGGAATGGTTGCCGCCTGAGACACACTTGAGCGTGTCGCCGGCCTGCTCATAGTTAAATACCCAGAAGTCGCCCAGGACACAGATGTTGTCGGGATCGCTTTCGTCGGTATGGATGTAATCGCAGAAAGGGATGCAGTATTTGCCCTGAAGATAGGATGGGGCGATGCTGTCTGTGAGAAAGCGGTCGATGGCTGTCAAAACGGTCTCCGCCTCGGGCTCTGCAGGCGCAGCACCTGCCTTTCTGTGGTTGCGGCAGCCGGCAAGGGCGCCGATGATGATTGTTGCTGCAATAATGCGTAAGGCTATATTTTTCATAGCTGCGGGTACGGTTTAAAGGTTAATAATCCAAAGATACTAAAATAATCTGATTTTGGGAAGAAATGCCTATATTCGCATTCGATGCAGTTGCGCGAATACATAGAAAAGAATATCCTTCCGCGTTATGAAGGATACGACGCCGCCCACAGATTGGACCATATCGGTGCTGTTATAAGCCGCAGTGCCGCTTTGGCGGAGGGACAGGCCGTGGATATGGATATGGTGTACACGATTGCCGCCTATCACGACCTTGGTATTTGCGAGGGTCGCGAATTGCACCACTTGACGTCTGCACGGATGCTGCGCGGGGATACGAACCTGCGGAAATGGTTTTCTGAAGCTCAGATAGAGACTATGGCACAGGCGGTAGAAGATCACAGGGCATCTGCCAAGAGTGCCCCGAGAAGCGTCTATGGCCGTATAGTGGCCGAAGCCGACCGTGAGATAGATGCCGACACTATAGTCCGCCGTACCGTGCAGTATGGTTTGGACAACTATCCCCAATACGACAGGGAGGGGCAGCTGAGGCGTTTCAAAGAGCACATAGCAGAGAAATATGCACGCGGAGGATATCTCAAGATTTGGATTCCCGGGGGAGAGAACGATCTCAAACTCAAGGCTTTCCAAAGCGAGATAGAACAGCCGGGAGCGTTGGAGGCGATGTTCGGCTATTGGTACGATAAATTGACAGCAGTGAAATAATCTTAGTATATATGTCATCGTTCATTATACAGGGTGGAAACAGTCTCAGAGGCGAGATTGCCCCGCAGGGGGCCAAAAACGAGGCTCTGCAGATATTATGCGCCACACTCCTTACAGACGAAGAAATAGTGGTGGACAACGTGCCGGGCATTTTGGATGTGAACAATCTGATTAATCTACTGTCAGATATGGGCGTTGAAGTCAGGAAACTGGGTGCCGGCCGTTGGTCGTTCAAGGCTGCCGATATAGACCAGGATTTCTTCGAGAGCGACGACTTTACCCGGCGTAACAGCGCGCTGCGCGGTTCGATAATGCTGGTGGGACCGATGCTTTCCCGTTTCCGGAAGGCTATTGTGGCCAAACCGGGTGGTGACAAGATAGGCCGCCGTCATATAGATACCCATCTGGAGGGATTCGAGAAACTGGGCGCAAAGTTTTTCTATGACAGCGAAAAGGCGAAATATGTACTTACGGCGGGCGAACTTCACGGCTGCGAGATGCTCTTGTCGGAAGCCTCCGTCACCGGTACCGCCAACGTGGTGATGGCGGCAGTGCTTGCCAAGGGACGCACTGTGATATACAATGCCGCCTGCGAACCTTACGTGCAGCAGTTGTGCCGGATGCTTTGCGCTATGGGCGCCCGCATCAGCGGCATAGCCTCCAATCTGCTCACCATAGATGGCGTGGAAAAGCTGCACGGATGCCATCACACCATCCTGCCGGATATGATTGAGGTGGGCAGTTTCATCGGGATGGCGGCCATGACGCGCAGCGAGCTCACCATCAAGAATACTTCATATAACAATCTTGGTATTATCCCGGACAGTTTCCGCCGCCTGGGCATCAACCTTCAGCAGAAGGGAGACGATATTTACATCCCGGCGCAGTCTGAATACCGCATCGAGTCGTTTATGGACGGCTCCATAATGAAAATAGCCGATGCCCCCTGGCCCGGCCTGACGCCGGACTTGCTCAGCGTGATGCTTGTGGTTGCAACCCAGTGCCACGGCAGCGTGCTCATCCATCAGAAGATGTTCGAGAGCCGTCTGTTCTTTGTGGACAAGCTGATAGATATGGGAGCCCAGATAATCCTGTGCGACCCTCACCGTGCGGTGGTTATAGGCCACAACCACGAGCGCAACCTCAAGGGACGGGTGATGACATCCCCCGATATCCGTGCAGGAATCGCCCTGCTGATAGCGGCCCTGGGAGCCGAGGGACGGAGCGTGATACACAACATCGACCAGATTGACAGGGGATACGAGAGGATAGAGGCTCGTCTGGCTGCCTTGGGGGCCGACATCCGCCGCATCGAAGATCCAATGACGCATTAGTGCGATGATATATCACGACCGCAGAATAGAGAATACGTTCGGCCTGGAGGCAGTTGCAGCCAACTATCTGGAATACTGCAGCGAAGATGAGCTCCTGAGGGAGATTCCGCTTGCCCCCAAGCCCTGGCTTCACGTGGGGGGTGGCAGCAACCTGCTGTTTGCCACCAAACGCTGCGAGGGAACGGTGTTCCACAACGCAATGAATGCCGTAGAAGTCATTCGCCGGGACGAAGAGTCGGTCACGGTAAAGGCCGGCGGCGGAGTGGTGTGGGACTTTTTTGTGCAGTGGTGCGTAGGCCGCGGATATTACGGGGCGGAGAACCTCTCCCTGATTCCGGGCGAGGTGGGCGCAGCGGCGGTCCAGAACATAGGTGCATACGGGGCGGAGGCCAAGGATATCATAGAGAGCGTAGAGACGCTGGACACAGAAACTTTGCAGAAGCGTGTCTTCAGGCGCGACGAGTGCCGCTACGGCTATCGCAGCAGTTTTTTCAAGGGCGGGGAAGGGCGCAGGTTCTTTATCCTCTCGGTGGTATTCAGTCTCAGCCTCAAGCCGGTTTATAACCTCAGCTACGGATCGTTGAAGGATATACCTCATCAAAGTCTCTCCCTTGCGGCAGTGAGAGAGAAGGTCATCGCGACCCGCGAGGCTAAGCTTCCTGCCCCCGAACATATCGGCAGCGCCGGCAGTTTCTTTATGAATCCGGTGGTTTCCCGTTCCAAATTTGAAGAGCTGGCTGCCGGTTATCCCGATATGCCGCACTATCCGGCAGCGGGGGATATGGTTAAGCTTTCTGCAGGATGGATGATAGACCGATGCGGCCTTAAGGGTTATCGCCTTGGCGGGGCGGGGGTATATGACAAACAGGCTTTGGTGCTGGTGAACAACGGCGGTGCCACGGCGGAGGAAGTGCTTTCCCTGGCTGCCGAAGTGATAGAAAGAGTGAAAGATAGATTCGGAGTTGAACTGCGCCCGGAGGTGCAGATAATAAAAAATGGGTAAGCTGAATATATCGCACCGCTACAACCTTCTACCCTTGCTGCCTTCCGGCCCTGGGGGAGT
>CACYEB010000161.1 GCA_902773305.1 uncultured Bacteroidia bacterium | reverse complement strand
TCAAATCCGGTGACGTTTACTACATTCTTTCCCCACCACTCAGAACCGGAAGCATAAGGGATATAAACAGAAGCCTCATTGTTTGAAACAGCCACTTTGCGGCTGAAGTTCTTTTCTGAGTCTGTGGAAGCAGCCTTTGGATTCCATCTCCAATAACCCGCATCTGTGAATACACCGAAATCACCAGACAGTTTGAGGCTGGGGCTGGCAATTGAAATCTGTACCGATGTAATGTTCGAAGGGATATTGGTTATGGTCAATTTTGTCGCGCCGCAGCAATGTGCAAAAGTGAAGATATCACCTTCACCCTTGTCTCCAATCATAGGGATATCGGCCGAAGGATGTCCGGTCAAATCTTTGGTCTCAGGGATGTGATAGAAATAATTGGCCAGGTCGTGACTGTCATCGGCAGGGAAGAATGCCCGGTTCCCCAGACTCTCGCCCTCGGGTATAGAACCGGTAAACGTACTGGTTGCGCCGGTCTCGTCGGCGGTAAAGGTATAGAAATCGCCGTCAGAGCAATAAACCGAGATCTGATCTCCTGCGGTCCAGGAGAATGAGGTGCCATCGGCATATGAGGTCTTGGTCAGAACGTCGTCGGTAGTGGCCGTTATGGTGACGGTCTTCATTGCCGGCGATGCGGCGTCGTCATTGAATTTGGGATTTTCCTTGGTGCAGGAAACCAGGCAAGCACAAACGGCTGCAAAAATTAAAGCGTACTTTTTCATAATTTTTTCCTCCATACTACCAGGGATCTACTTCATCATCTTCAACTACGTCCTCGCCCGAGAATCTTTTCTTTTGCTCGCTTGAGACGAGGATGGTTTCGCGAGCGCGCACCACAAACACGATGGCTTCCGGTGCAATGTATTTACATTTCATACTGTATAAAGATTGAATTGTTTCTAAAGTGCAAAGGTAACAACAAAACCGCTCATTAATACCGCTTTAGGTGAAATAACGTTTCGTAACGTTTCGTAACGTAAGGGTATTTTTGTGCTACTCGGCGATGAGGAAATCGTCCAGACCGGAAAACTCGTACTTGAAAAGGTGGGAGATCTTGTCGTCGTCGTCAGTTATCCATATGCAGCTGTTTCCGTGATCAACGTAGAGGCCTTCCTCATTCAGCATCGTCTTTAAGGTGTAGGCCCCCAGCAAACGCTCGGCATCACCCGACAGGATAAAGACCTTGTGGGTCTCTGAGTCGACTATCCAGAGCCAATCCGTGAGCGGATCATAGCAGAGGTCGCCAACCTCGGTGATGGCGGGGAATATCTCGCGGAGATTCTTTTGCCATATCACTTCGGCTTCACCATTTTCGTTTATGTTTTTCAGATTAAAGCAGAACAGATAAGAGTTGGTTTGGAATCCAGCGTAGGCAAGGCCGTTTTTGTAATATGTGAGACCCTCCAGTCCGGAGTTGCCGAATCCGGTGGTTCCTGGAATCGTGCAGAGCTTTTCTTTGGTATTGTAATCCGGAGCGGCAAAGCGGGTTATCTTGGCGGGACTGGTCTCTTCTCCAATGAGTATATCTCCTGTTTCGGGGTCAAGGGTGATGGCCTCACTCTCGCCGCCGATACTTTTGCTGTATAAAACTTCTCCCGTGAATGAAATTTTCCCCAACAGTCCGTCATCTCCGACTCCCCAGAAGAAATCCTTGTCGCTGCTCATAAATAAGCCCGAAAACTCGTCGAAAGCCACATCATATCTGGTCATATTGCCCATCACCGGCAAGTGGGGTTTGCCGCCGCTGTAGGGCTCCAGTTTGGATGTGATATCGCCGATTTCCAGGAAATTGCCGGCTTTTAGAATGGCATCTTCGGTGTATGTATAGGTTGCGCTCCAGTCATCACCCTTGGCAAAGTAGAGCGTGAAACCGCCATTGAAACTGATGCCGCCGGGAAACCAGAGGGTATTGAGGCTTCCGCCGTCGCCAAGCCGCTCTTCGCGGAAAGGCCATCCGTCGTCCTTGGGCTTGGCAGGAGTTATCCTTGCCGATGAATACTCGTTCTTGTAGCTGCTGTAACGTAGTCCGGGGCGTTGCGTACCCGCAATTATGAAGCGGTCATAGTTGCCGGATACTTTAAAGGATATGAATGCCGAAATGTCTTTGAATGAGAAATTATTCTCTGAAAGATAGGCTTGCGTGAGCATAACGTTGCTCACGGCATAGTTAATGACCTGTCCGGTAAGCCCATCTTCCTTTTTTGCCGCCGATGCCGGCCATACTGCATACAGGGGGTCAGGCTCGGTGAGATATTTGAACAGGTCGCCGCCGAGTTCTGCACTGGCGGTCTTGCCGTCGGCAGATATCTGGCCGGCGGTGAGAGTGATGGTCTGGGCGGCGGGGCCATACCCGCCCTGAACCAGAATCTGGTCTCCGGCTTCCCACCGGCCCTTCAAAGGAGAGACGGTGAATGTGTATAAGCCGGGCTTGGGATTACCGTCAACCGGGGCGGCCGTTACGGTAACGTTGACGGAGATTTCGGCGGCGGTGTAGAGACCCTCCACGGCATCCGCACTGAGGGTGACGGTGGTGCTGCCCGCACTCACTCCGGTAACCTCACCTGTGGCGGATACAGTGGCCACTGAGGCATCGGCAGAGGTGTAGGTAATGGCTGCGGAGGAGTTGGTGACGGCGCTGATCTGTGCACTCTTGCCTTCTTCTACCGTTACGTCGTTTGCGGAGATGGTGGCGGTGACTGCAGGTTCTGAAGTCTCCTTACAGGAAAGTGACAAGACTGCCAAGACAGCCAGCAAGAGGGAAATGATAGACTTTTTCATCTTAAAAGCATTAAAGAGCGGGTGTGTAGCCTTGTTCAACAGTACCGTCGGCGGCTACGACAAAGTATATCGGTGTAAGTTGCGGGTCAAAGACAGCCGCAGAATTACTGTCATAAATGACATCCCAGCCGGAGTCGGAGGGAAGGGCGCCCGGGCCGAAACAGACTGCCAGATGCTTTACGCCGGCCCACTCGGGGTCGGTCAAGAATTTTTCAAGTGTTTTCAGGCACGAGGGGCAACTCAAATCCAGCACCAGTACCAGCGTGCGCCCGGTAAAGGAGGGGCGGCCGGGGACAATTGCCCTCTCTGCCGGCAGGTTATATCCTATCCACCTCTGTCTCTGAAGGAATGGCTCACATTCATCTGTCGGGAGCACCGCGTCGGTAACAATCCTTTCCACGGCTTTGCTGTAAAGCGTGGCATTCCGGCAGGGTGAGAAGATGTTGTAAAATGCCCCGTTCATCCATTCGGAATAAACATAATATGCCACGGAGTCCCGCCTCAGTCTGTCAAAGAGGAGATCCAGCGCTGCAAGGGCGTCGTTTTGTGAAGAAGCGACGGCCAGTTCCGCAAAGTCGGCAAAGCGGTCTTCCGAAACGCGGATATCCTTTTCCAGCAAGGGAACGTCATTCCAATAGCCGCGGATACCAGATGCCTGGCACCCGTTAAGGAGTGCCAGGCACAGGAGTATCTTCACGGCATATCTCATATGTCGCGGTTAGTGATTGGTCGTTATTCTCATAAGATAGCCATAGCCGTTGCCCAACTCTTCGTCAATGGAAGTATTAGGTATATTTGAAAGTTCATCCCATTTGCCGGCAGCATTGATAAAGTAGAAACGGATGCTGGTCTGGAACTCGTCGCCCATAGGCATAGGGTCTTCGCTGGTATTGGCGTATTGGTTGAAGAGAGCGCGGTCCAGCTGGAACTCGTATTCAGCCCCGGAACCAAGGCCGGTTATCAGGGGGACATCACTTCCTGCGAGCATTTTCCATCCGCCGATGTGCTGGTTCAGCTCTCCTTGCTTGAAGGGGCAGAAAGCACCGTTTTCTGCCAGTTGGCCTTCTATGATCAGGTCATAGGCTTCCAGGAAATACTTGGCATAGCCGGAGTCGAACTCACCGTCGGTGTTGAAGTTGAAGCGTATCGGGAGTATTTCATCGGGATTGTCAAGCAGTTCGGCGAGTGCTTCGGAGTTGTACTTGGCATAGTAGAATACATAGTCTTCATCTGCATAGCAACGGATTTCTTCTACGGCTTCCCACGGGGAGTCAGGGTCGTTCACCGCTCTTTTGAAGGTTCCGGCCTTGAGGGCGGTCCAGTCGGAGAAATCACCGTCGATAGTGATTGCAGAACTGGGTGTGGGCGGTACTTCGGGGGCGGTAACCGTTACTTTGACGGTCTTTTCGGCGGCCTTGAACTTACCTTCTACGGCAGCAACCTTCAGGGTGATGTTGGCGGTGCCGGCCTGCACGCCGGCAACCTCGCCCTTTGCGGTTACGGTGGCCACGGCGGTATTGTCGCAGACATAGGTAATCATTGCGGTGGAGTTGGTAGTGGCACCGATGTTCACGGTCTTGCCAACTTCAACGGTCACATCACCGGCATTGATGGTGGCAGCTACAGACGGATCTTCTTTGGTGCAGGAGATTATACCGGCCATCGCTATGACGGACAGGAAAGCTAATACTTTTTTCATAATAGTGCTATTTAGAGATAATAATGTTGTTAAAGGGTAAAACTGTACAGCGTGTTGTAACCGGTCTCCTCCTGCCAGGTTCCTTCGTTTGCCAGGCGGATGGAGAACATCGGGTTGTTATGAAGAGTCTCACAGGGGTCGGGGAGGTTGAGGCAAAGTGTATATTCTCCCGACAGCCCTGAAGGCAGGTCTATAGTCTGATTTATTGTGGCCGTCTCTTCCGGCATCCAGAAACGGGGGTCGGAATCGACCTTGTAGGTCTTTACGACGCTGCCGTCTTTTGCCGTAAGGACAAATTCGACGTCGCGTGGATTCATTGCAGACGCGAAGCCGTCGTTGCGTATTTTAAGGATAATCTTCAGGGGATTGCCGGCCTTCGGGGTTTCGGTGAACCGGCCATCTTCCAGGACAAACCGGTAGCCGAGGCGTTTCTGAATCTCTTCGAAGCACCCCTCGTTTCTCCACCGCTTGAGGACTCCCTGATGGTAACCGATGTTAAGGTATGTAAAATGCTGGGCGGCAAGATCCTTGAGGGCACCCCTGTACTTTTCGGCCCCCTCGCAATGGCAATAATCCACCAGTTCACAGGATTCGCCTCCCATAATGGTATATTTGGTTTCAGCTTCCCAGTACTGGCGGTCTTTGGTGCCCACGAAGGTGCCCACATCGTTGGCACTGGAAAGGTAGCAGTCGTTATGCCCGCCCAGACGGGCCTTGGTGGTGGGCAGATGTGCCTCGGCTCGGGTAATGGTATCTTCCAGGGCATATCCGAACAGTCTCATCTTGTAGCCCGGGGTGCGGAGTTCAATCTGACGGCTTTCAGGTACGGCCAAGAGGAGTTTGTCAACCAATTTCTTGCGGGCGTCGTTCGAACCGAAATGATCGGTATAGTACCACTCGCCCCAGCTGCCTATGAAACCGGCCTGCACCACCATAATGACATCACAGTATTCCTTAATGATGGGTTCGACCTGTTCCAGATGTCTGAAAACTACATCTTGGGCTGCGTCCCAAGGCTTGTCGCCGGCACTAAAGCCATTGGAATAGGCGAAACGCACTATGCATTTCATACCGCCATCCCTAAGCGACTGGAATATTTTACGGATGCCCTGCAGGTAGTCTTCTGCAATATCCGTTTCTACATAGTTGGTGAGGTAGAATTCAAGCAGAAATAGGGAGCGTCCCTGCTTGCGGGCAGCTTTTATGTTGACATCCGAAATACCCTGCCCATTGGCCGAGCGAATCTCGGCGGCACTGTAGAAGCCACGTTCGGGATTTGGGAAATTCTCGTCAGATGCAGTGTAGGCAATGGTGGTCAGCCCTTTGTCGGGAGCGGGCCCGGGTTCGGGATTGCAGGATGCTGCCATTGAGAACGGAAGCACTGCAAGGAGAAGGATTCTGCTGATTCTTTTCACGACAGTCTTTTTGAAAAACCATAGGCAGGCCCGATGCGGGTTCTGCCTATGGTCAATATTAACAAAACAGATTATTTCTGAGTAGTAACGGTGAGGGAGTTGACAACACCGGAAGCATTGTCATCACTGGGTGATGCGTTGGGGATAACACCGACGGACTCCCAGTTCTGCTGGATGTCAAAGCCGATGGAGAATACGTCAGCAACAGGGTAACCGGCGTCCTTGAGCATAGAGCGGTCGAGTTTGAACTCGTATTTGCCCTCTACGCCGGCACCTTCGCCAAGACCGGAGCCGTCATCAATCAGGTTGGGATCACCACTCCAAGACCAACCGACGTCATTGGGTGCTCCAGTCCAATATTGTACAAGCGGGTCGTAACTGATGATATTGCCCTCTGCTCCGTCATAAATCCAGCCTTCGAGAAGGAGCTCGGAGCAGGCGTCGGCAAATTCGTCGGCATAGCCGCCGGTAGCAGTATTGCCGTCGGTGTTGATGTAGCAGTGGAAAGGAGTAGCATCTGCAGTACCGTCGATAAAATCGGGGTCCCACTCAAAGTATACATAGATAAAGTTCGCGTCAGCATATACCTTGCAGAAGGTGAGTGCGGGGTGCGTAGCATCCTCGTCACCGTACCACTGTGAGAAAGTGCCTTTCGGAAGAGCTGCCCAGTCTTCGAACTGGCCGTCGATTGTGAGGGAAGCTGAAGGTGCCGGGGGTTCGGGGCCGGAGGCTGCTGTCACGGTCACCTTGATTTTCTTCTCGGCAGCAGTGAATTTGCCTTCGACAGCTGCCACCTTGAGGGTGATGTTTGCGCTTCCTGCTTTCACGCCGGTCACATCGCCTGTAGCAGATACAGTGGCCACGGCGGTATTGTCGCAAGTGTAGGTAATGGCTGCGGTAGAGTTGGTGGTGGCGTTGATCTTAACGTTCTTGCCCTCTTCTACAGTCACATCGCTTGCAGTGATAGTTGCGGTTACTGCCTGCTCGGGTTTTTTGCAGGAAACAACACCTACCATTGCAAAGATTGCAAAAAGTGTCAGAATTTTCTTCATAATGATTTGATTGATAATTGGTTAATAATATGGGTTAATTGTTTTATACTCTTATCTGGGATTCTGGTCGATTCCTGCGGAATTGACCTCGTCCTGCGAGATCAGCATCGCAATCCTCAGGTCGTCGGGCTGGATAATCTCCCAAGTGTGATAACCGGTATAACGGCGGTCCATAGGGAGCTGGTTGCGGAAAATGTCGAAATAGCGGTGGCCTTCGAAGCAGAGTTCCATACGGCGTTCATCCAGGACAACATCCAGAGCCTTGCTGTAACCGAAGGCGGAGATATTGGTCATATCAGGTATGCCGGCACGGCGGCGGATAGTGTTCACATCGTCGAGAGCCTTACCGTCCTGTCCCAGTTTGGCATAAGCCTCGGCACGGTTGAGCACCACTTCGCCCCAACGGAGGAATACGGGAGAAGTCATCATCGGATTGCCTCCCTGGCCGCAGAACTTGGTGTTGTAGTAGCGCATATAGAAGCCGCCGTTGTCGGTACGGCCGATGGCTGCCCTGTAACGGGCGTCGGCATCGGACTGCCGCTCAGCGTATTTTTCACCTGTCTCGGGGTCGGTCTTCTTGCCGGGAGTGGCGTGGCCGGGACCGGGGCGAACCCATACCCGTTTCTTGCCGTCAATTTCCTTGCCGGGGAATTTGGAGTCGGAGTTATCTACATAGTAGATGGTATCGCGACCGTTATGAAGGATCTCGCGCTTTGCGACGTGTTGGTATCTTTGAAAGACGGGGACCTTCTTGCCGCTGTGCGGGGGGTACTCTTCTTCGCCTATCTGCTCGCCCTGTGACTCGAATTTTACGTTTCCGTTTTCATCTTGGGTGCAGGCAATGCAAACCGCACTGGTGCAGTATTCTCCGGAACCGCCGGGGACAGGGTATACTACGGAAAGGGTACCTTTCATCGCAGCCTGCATCTCATCGTAAGTCTTCTGGGGCTTGTCGTTCCCATCCTTGGCAGGCCTGGGATCTATCATACGGAAGTATGCCTGGAAGCGCTTGTCCTGGGGATAACGGCGGAACAGGTCTATCAGGTCCTCGCGCCAGTAATGCTCGCCCCAACCGATAGTCTTGTTGTCCTTCAAAATGGCTTTGATGTACATTGATGCGATAGAGGCTTCACCGTGGTCGACGGCCCACTCGTGGGTGTCTTTCAGGTGGACGCACCAAATGGTTTCAGGGTGGTCGAAAGTGTGTGTGGGATAGTCTGCGTAGTCATATCCGGCAAGGGAAGATGGCGATGTGCCAAGGAGGTCGTTGCATTCATTCACGCACAGCTGGTTCTCACCCATAAATAGATATACGCGGGCAAGAAGGGCGGCTGCTGCGTGCCAGGAGGCATAGCCTTTGTCGTTGCCCCTGACAGGCATACCATCCTTGTCTTTTGCCATATACTCTTTGGCAGCCTTGAGGTCCTTGACAACCTGCTCGTAAACCTTAGCCACGGTTTCCCTGGTGGTGGTGTACTTGTCAGAATCTTCGGTGCGGACAGGAACGCCAGGGTGAGACGCGTCAGGAGTGTAGTTGTACGGCATGGCAAAGAGTGTTACCATCTGGAAATGGCAGAGGGCACGGAGGAAATAGTTCTCACCCATAAGGTGATTGTTCAAATCCGACTCCTCTGAATTATTGAGGATGTTGATGTTCCCGTTTGCCGTATCGATAATCTTATATGCCATCCACCAGGTATAGTAAATGTTCTTGGCGGTATTGTCATCTATATAGCGGTAGGGGTTGATGAACGGGTCTTCGGTGACACCGGAAACTGTGACGTTGTCCCCGCGGAGTTCGTTTATCTGGAAAATATGGCGGATATAGTAGTTGCCGCTTTCCCCGCCATCCTGGCCTTTGTAGGCAATCCTGTCCTGGAAAAGGGTATAGATGCCGTTCGTGGTGTAAGTGGGTGCGTCGGGATTCTTTGCAAGTTCCTCTGCGGTGAGGGCGTCGGAACGGTAAAGATCCATTTCGCAGGATACCAGTGCCAGTGCGGCGAGTGCAAGTAAAAATATCTTTTTCATAATGCGATGTCTGTTAGAAAGTGATGTCAATACCAAACACAGCCGTCATCGGGATGGGGTAGTTCTGGGTATACATACCGGCGTGGTGGTAGGTGTCGCCGTCCAGGCGAACCTCCGGGTCCATACCGGAGAAACGGGAGAGAGTCAAGAGATTATCAGCCGAAATATATACACGCGCATCAGCCATCCTGATTCTCTGGAGGAGACTCTGGGGCAGGTTGTAGCCCAGGGTGACATTTCTCAGACGGAAGAAACTGCCGTCTTCCAGGTAGCGTGAAGATGTGTTCGCGGAACCGTCCTGACGGCCGTCCGCAGGCTTGGGATGTGTGGCCTTGTCTCCGGGGTTGGCCCAGCGGCTCCATCCGAGGCCGTTGTCTATGGACATCAGGTTCATTCCCTGGAACGTACCGTCGTGGTCCATACTTTCGCGCGTCTTATTGTAAATCTTATTGCCCACTACAAAGTTACCGTTGACGTTGAGGGTGAAGCCTTTCCAACGCAGGCCGGTGTTGAGGCCGCCGCTGAACCAAGGAGAAGCGGAGCCGACAATGGTGCTGGGAGCGTTGTCCCATTTTGCAACATAGTCTACATCGGGATCGCCGGTAATCACGGGTTTGCCGTTTTCATCAAAGTTCCTGTACCAGCGGGAGGAACCGTCGTCGGGATTGACTCCGGCCCACATCGGCATATACCACGAATATACATCGTGTTTCTCGCTGAGCAGCTGGTTGACTTCGCCGCGAGTCATCACTATGTCCTGATGCTCGGGAAGTACCAGCACACGGTTTTGGTTGAAACCCAGATTGAAACCAACGGTCCATACGAAGTCCTTATTGCTGATGATGGCTCCGTCAACGGCCATTTCCACACCCATATTACGTACCTTGCCGACGTTGTCCATCACGGCGTAGAAACCGGTGGACGGCGGCATAGGTGACTGGAGAAGGATCTTGCTGTTGATGGTGTGGTACAGATCGACCGTCAGATTCCAATTGTTCAGGAAGGTGGCGTCAACACCAAGGCTGGCCATCAAAGCCTCTTCCCATCCAAGATAAGGATTGGCCATACGGTCCAGAACGTAGGCACCGTCACCGCTTTCGCTGGGAGAGTAGGTCTCCTGATACTGGAAGTTGGGGATATTGTCGTTACCGGTCTTGCCATAACCTGCACGGAGTTTCAGGAATGAGACTGTAGGGTTGTTTTCCAGGAAACTTTCACGGGATAATATCCAGGCGGCAGAAACGCCGGGGAAGAAACCGCCGCGGTTCTTGGGACCGAACTTGGAACTCTCGTCATAGCGGATAGATGCGGTCGCGATATATTTGCCCAGGTATGAATACTGTGCCTGTGCCAGAAGTGCCCAGGCGCGGGTCTTATAGTCGTAACCTTCGGGCTTGTTTGGAATGTCGGTATTGTTGAGGGAGCGTTTGCCTTGCATCACTTTCGTTCCGGAAGCGACCAGGTTACGTGAGTAGCCTTCGCCGTATTCCCAACCCAGGGTGCCGTTGAGGTCGTGGTCGCCGAAAGTATGATGGAGCTTGGCGAGGTTCGTTGTGCCCCAGCCGTTGCCTTCACCGTCGCTGTTGCTCAGGCTGCCGTCGGTGTTGGCTCCTTCCAGGGTGCGGGGATCCACGTACTCCTCCCAGAAGGAATTGGAAGAGTCATAGCGGTTCATCGAAACCAGGGTCAGCCAGTCGGTGGCGTTCCATACCAACTGGAAGTCGCCGGTGAGTTCTTCGCTCCAGCCCTTTCCATAGTTGTATTGTTCCTCAAAAAAGATATTGGCGGGATTCTGGGTCCACCACTTCTCGCCGTTGTCGGGGCGGATGCTTCCGCCGTTGAAGACATAGTTGTTTGTGTAAACGCCGTCTACCATCTCGTAGGGGTTATCCCAGGGCATAGTGTAGTAAGACTGCTCAACCATACGATAGCCCTGCTCGGTGCGGTCGTGAGATTTAGCATAGCTTAAGCGCATCGTCATAGACAGGCGGTCCGTGATGGGAGCCGACAGGTTCATACGGGCCGAAGTCTTGCGGAAATAGGTGTTCATCGCAGTACCCAACTCATTGTAATGGTCGGCACTTACAAAGTAGTTAACCTTGCCTGTCCTGCCAGAAACGGATGCATAGTAGTTCTGCGCAACACCTGTCTTGAAGCAGTTGCCCAGCCAGTCGTAGTCCTGAGTCAGGAGTGATTCGGGATAATCAGCTGCGAATTTGGCGGGATCCATCAGTGTGCGGGTGAACTCATAGAGTTGAGAGGAATTCATCGGGTGGAAACGGCCGTAAAGGGCACGCTTGATGCCGGCGCTTGCCTTGAACTCTACGGATGTCTTGTCCTGCTGGCCGCTCTTGGTGGTGACCACGATTACACCGCCGGATGCTGCGGCACCGTAGAGGGCTGTGGCGGATGCATCCTTGAGGACGGTGATGGTTTCGATATCGTTGGGGTTGAATGAGCCGCCTGCAATGCCGTCCACCACATAGAGGGGACCTGCACCGGCGGTGATGGAGCCTGTACCGCGGATGCGGATGTTGGCCTGCTCGCCCGGACGGCCGGAACCGTTCATCGCAACCACGCCGGCGACCTTACCCTGCAGCATATTGCCGACATCGGGGGTGCTGACATCGCGGAGTTTTTCGCCGCTCATTGAAACCACGGAGCTGGAGAGTTCGGCTTTTTTCTGTGAAGTGTAACCCAGCACGACCACTTCGTCGAGAAGCAGGTTGTCGGGCTGCATGCTGACATCGATGCGTGCCCGTTCGCCAACCTGCTCGGTTACGGTCTTGTATCCGATGCTGGAGAAGGTGAGGGTGGCGTCTGACGATGCCGAGAGGACATAGTTGCCATCGTAGTCGGTAACTGTGCCGCCACCGTTGGAAGCTACGACTCCGGCGCCTATTACAGGTTCTCCGTTAGATGCGTCAAGCACCCTTCCGACAACCTGATGCGTCTGAGCGGACATCTGTGACGAAATGGCCAGCAATGCCAGCGCAATCGTCATAATACGGATGGATTTAAGTTTCATCTGACAGTTATTAATGTATAAATGAGAATATCGTCGTTTTATAACAAATCGTTCAGTCCTATCAAGTTGAAGGCACGGAAATACTTGTCCATATCGCGCTCTATGCGGCCCAGGACAATCTCTTCTGCGTCTATTCCCAGGCGGCCGAGATTGTCGTAGAGGAAGCCGCGGGCGGCCAGGGTGCGCGGCTGCTGCCAGATGTAGCGGCAGCAGGTGGCCACGATCCAGTCCTGACGGCCGGGCGTGAGTTCGGTGAGGTCTTTGCCGAGCTCGTTTTCGTGGAGCCACTTCTCCCAGCGGTGGGAGTCGTGAACCTCTGCGACAAGGGTGTCGCGCATATTGGACAGAACGGCGACTTTGCCTTCGGCCTCGAACTTTTTCTCAATCTGTTCAAGTTCGCAGAGGGCACGGTATTCGCCCATTGTGAATTCCGGACCCACGTTGGCCGCACCCATACCGCACAGGGGATACTCCCCGGGGTTCGCTACATCATCGGTGTAGTGACCTTTGATGTAGCTTCCCAGAGGACGGACCTTCGCAGTCAGACGCCTGGCCACCTCGCCATCAAATATGGCGGTATCCAGGTCGGTACCAACCTTGCCGACAATGAAACAAGGCCAGACGTCGGAAAGTCCTTTACCAACCAACCCTAATTTCAAATCGTGTATGAAAGTGTCAAAAGTTGTTTCGTCTGCCAGTCCGCCGTGGACCTCTTCGGTGCCGACTTCATAGGATATGGGGGCAATGCCCTTCTCCTTGCGGAACCTTTCGATATGGTCAATCAACTCCACGGTGCGGGCTGCAACCAGATGGATGTCGATGATTTCTCCCTTGGGAACGTTGATGTCCACGGTGGGGTCGACGTGAATCAGGTCGTAACCTGCCAGGACGGCCGCCTCGAAAGACTTCTTGACACCGTTCATGGCGTCTTCGGTGGACCATTTCTCTGTGCGCTGCTTATCCTTGAGCCAGGG
>CACYEB010000160.1 GCA_902773305.1 uncultured Bacteroidia bacterium | reverse complement strand
TTCTTCGTATATGTGCTGGGCGCTTTCGTGGCCGGTTTCTCAATGTGTATGCTCAACATCGTGGTCAACCCTATGCTCAACACCCTGGGCGGTGGCGGAAACAAGGGTAACCAGCTCATACAGATGGGCGGCAGCTGCAACTCCATCGGTGGTACCATCGCTCCTATCCTGGTAGGCTGGCTGGTGGGCGGTTCCATTGCAGATGCAACCGTTGCCAAGGCTGCTCCCGTGATGATAATCGCTATGGCCATCTTCGCCATCGCTTTCCTGGTGATCCTCTTCACCAAGATTCCCGAGCCGCATATGGAGACTGCAGAAGAGAAGGCCGCTCGTCTTGCCGGCAATGCCGTCAAAGACGCTCACAGCCCTCTGAGCTTCCGTCATTTCGTGCTGGGTGCCATCGCAATATTCTTTTATGTCGGTATTGAAGTAGGCATCCCCAACACCGCAAACATCCACTTCTCCAGCCTGGCAACCGTGGGTCCCGCTATCGCAGGTACATTCATCGGCGCATACTGGTTCTGCATGCTCATCGGCCGTCTGATCGGCAGCGCCATCGGCGGCAAGGTTTCCAGCAAAGCTATGCTGGTCTGCACCTCCCTGGTAGCCATCATCTTCCTGATCCTGGCGATGTTTATCCCTGAGAGCAATACCATCACTATCGCCAAGTACACCGTGCCCGTAAGCCTCGTGTTCCTGACACTCTGCGGTCTGTGCACTTCCGTGATGTGGGGTTCCATCTTCAATCTCTCTACCGAAGGCCTCGGCAAATACACCGCACCCGCTTCGGGTATCTTTATGACCCTGGTTTGCGGCGGCGGTATCATCCCGTTCCTGCAGAACCTGCTGGCCGACAAGGTTGGCTCCATCCCCAGTTACTGGCTGCTGGTTGCCTGCCTGGCATTCCTGCTCTTCTACGGACTTGCGGGCCACAAGAATGTAAACAAAAACATTCCCGTTGAATAATCTGTAACAGAATAGCGACTATGGATAAACCTTACGTAGCTGGCGTTGACATTGGCGGCCAGACCACCAAGATAGGCATTGTGGACCGTCGCGGCGACATCGTGGCCCAGACTGTCATCACATCTAAATACGGTGCCGACGAAGGCAATAAGTTTATGGACTCCGTGTGCGACGCCATCAAGGACATCGCAAAGGGAGTCGGCATGGACCAGATACAGGGTGTCGGCATCGGCGCCCCCAACGGCAACTATTACACCGGCGAGATTGCGTTCGCACCCAATTTGCCCTGGGCCAACAAAGGGGCCGTTCCCCTCAAGAAATATATGGAAAAGAAACTGGGCGTGCCCGTGACCTTGACCAACGACGCCAATGCGGCGGCTATGGGCGAGATGAAATACGGCGCTGCGCTGGGTATGAAAAACTTCATTATGATCACCCTGGGCACCGGCGTGGGCAGCGGCATCATCATCAATGGTGAGCTGGTCTATGGCCACGACGGTTTTGCCGGCGAACTGGGCCACACCAACGTAGTGCGCAACAACGGCCGCCAGTGCGGCTGTGGCAAGTTCGGCTGCCTTGAGGCATACGCTTCCGCCATCGGAGTTGCACGCACTGCACGCGAGTGGCTGGGCAGCGGCAAATACAACGACAGCCTTTTGAAGGATCTCGAAGAAATCACCTCCAAGGATGTTTATGAGGCCGCGGTAAAGGGCGACAAACTGGCTCTGGACGTATTCAATTTCACCGGTTCCATCCTGGGCCGCCAGTTTGCTGATTTCGTTGCATTCAGCGCTCCCGAAGCCATCGTAGTGTTCGGTGGCCTGGCACGCGCAGGCGAATTCATCTTCAAACCCATCAAGGAGGCGATGGAAGCCAACCTGCTCCCCATCTGGAAGGGCAAGGTGGCAGTCATCCCTTCTGCCCTCAAAGAGTCAGACGCAGCAATCCTGGGCGCAAGTGCGCTCGCCTGGTAACGTTTATAACAGACGCGATATGAAAAGATTTTTATCACTGATACTGGTTGCCGCAGCCGTGGTTTCCTGCGGCGGCAACGCTTTTAGCATCAAGGGCTCTGTCACCCCTACCGACGACCTGAAGGATGCATTCGTGGTTATGCAGGATATTTTCTCCGGCCAGATGGACACCGCGATGATCGTGGGCGGCAAATTCGCATTCAAGGGCGAGGCCGACACCACTACAATCAAGATGGTGGGTCTGGCAGGTCCTGCCAGAAGAGGTGCCAGAGCTATGTTCGTACCCGAAAAGGGTGACATCGTAATCGATCTGGACTCTGCCAACAGGGTCACTGCAGGTCCCCTCACCGAGAAGCTTCAGGCAATGCTGAGCCAGACTGCAGAAGCTCAGGACGAAGAGACTTTTATGGCCGTGCTGGACAACGTTTACAAGGCCAACAAGACCAACGCTCTGGGACTGTTCGCCCTCTCCAGCTTTATGTCCGGACTGGAATCCGAAGCCGAGCTGGACGAATATCTCGAAGGAGCAGCAGATTTCATCAAGGAGAACCGTAGCGTCAAGGCTGCCCGCACTGCCCTCAAGGCTCTTGAAGAGACAGGTGCCGGCAAGCCCTTCAAAGATATCGACGGTTTTGATTCAGACGGCAAATCTCTTAAACTGAGCGACTTTGCCGGTAAGGGCAAATATACCCTGATAGATTTCTGGGCATCGTGGTGCGGCCCCTGCCGCGGAGAGATCCCGTATCTGATTGACGCTGCAAAAAAATACGCAAAGAAGAATGTACAGGTAGTCGGCATCAATGTATGGGATCAGGAACCGGCGTCGCTGGAGGCTGTAGGTAAACTGGGAATCATCTATCCCGTGATTTTCACCCGTGACGACAGGTCTTCTACCGACAATTACGGCGTACAGGGCATCCCTCAGATCCTGCTCATCGGCCCCGACGGTACAATCCTGGAGCGTGACCTTCGTGGCGAAGGCATTGCGGCTGCACTTGACAAATATGTGAAATAGCTCTATATTTGCACCCTCTAAAGCCTTTTTAGCTCAGTCGGTAGAGCAGCTCATTCGTAATGAGCAGGTCGCGGGTTCGAGTCCCGT
>CACYEB010000159.1 GCA_902773305.1 uncultured Bacteroidia bacterium | reverse complement strand
GCTTGGTTCTTATATCGTGGCCGCCTGCTGCGGTTTGTGTGATTTCACTGCAGTTAAGGAAGCGGCTTGGATAGGTATTCCCTTCAAATGGGAGAACACCGCCATCAGCGTGTTTTCAAATCCCAACTGGAGCCTGATAGTTGCTGCCATAATCGCCATCATTCCGATTTCGCTGGCCACTATGATGGAGCATATCGGCGATATGTGCGCGATTTCTTCTACCACCGGCATCAACTATCTTGAGGATCCCGGTCTGCACCGCACCCTGATGGGCGACGGTCTCGCAACCTCCCTGGCTTCTCTGTTCGGCGCTCCTGCAAATACTACTTACGGCGAGAACACCGGAGTGCTCAACCTCACCAAGGTATATGACCCGCGTGTCATCCGCATCGCAGCCGTGTTCGCAATCATATTGAGTTTCTGCCCCAAGTTTTCCGCTTTGATTGCCTGTATGCCGGCAGCCACCATCGGAGGTGTTTCGCTGGTGCTCTACGGTATGATCTCAGCTGTGGGTGTGCGCAACGTCGTGGAAAATCAGGTTGACTTCAAATCGTCCCGCAATGTCCTTGTAATGGCGCTTATCCTGGTGCTGGCCATCGGCATTTCTTACAGTGCGGCCGGTTCCGTCACCATCGGTTCGGTGAAACTCTCGGGTCTTGCAGTGGCAGCCCTCGTGGGCATCATCCTCAACGCCATCCTCCCCGGCAAGGACTATGAGTTCGGTAAGAACGCTTCCGGCGACAAATCTGTGGATTTCGAGGTAAACAGACTTGAAAAGGATGAATAAGGATCTGCTTATAAAGCACCTGAGGATTATTCCGGACTATCCTGTCAAAGGCATTATGTTCTTTGACGTGACCACTCTTTTCAAGGAGAAGGAGTGTCTGTCAGAGATAGTGGATGCCATTTGCGATATCTATAAGGACAAAGGCATCACAAAGGTGGCGGGCATCGAGTCACGCGGCTTTATCTCCGCCGCTGCTGTCGCACACCGGCTGGGAGCCGGGTTCGTCCCCATCCGCAAGCCGGGAAAACTGCCGGCTGATACTGTCAGGGAGACATATACAAAGGAATATGGCACCGATATGATTGAGATACATACCGATGCCATCTCTGCAGACGACGTGGTGCTGATTCACGATGACATCCTGGCCACCGGAGGCACTGCTTCTGCGGCCGTGTCGCTGGTGAAGAAGTTCCACCCCAGAGCGGTGATGCTGAACTTCATAATAGATATCACGGATATCCCCAGGCTGAGCCCCATACCGGACGATATACCCGTAAGTTCCTTATTGCAGTTAAGCGAGAAATAAACTATCACTAATTTAACCTAATACCTATGTTCAAAAAACTCTTCATCGCAGCCTTCGCGCTGCTGGCAATGGCAACCGCTGCCAACGCACAGACCAACTTCCAGACCTTCTACGATTTCGGCAGGGGTCATTTCACCACCACTATGGAAGGTTTCCATATGGACAACTGGGGTAACACATTCTTCTTTATCGATTACGACTACAACGACAGGGACGGGAATACTATCATCTCCCCGAACAACACTTACTTTGAGATTGCACGCTGCCTGAATTTCTGGCAGAACAGCAAGCTGGCACCCCTGTCGCTGCAGCTCGAGTACAACGGCGGTTTCGGTACCTGGGGCAACCTCCTTGGTGTTCCCGTGGCTGATTACGGCGCCTTCGCCGTTAACAGTGCATTCCTCACCGGCGTGGACTATTTCCTGCATTCAGGCGATTTCAAGAACACCCTCAACCTCAAGCTCCTCTACAAGTATTTTGTCAGGCTCCCCTCAAAGCTTCCTCTCCAGTTCACAGCTGTATGGGGCTGCCAGGATCTCTTCGGCCTGGGCGGTCTCCGTTTCAGCGGCTTTGCAGATTTCTGGTGCGAATATGACCGTCTGGTATTCCTCTCCGAGCCCCAGCTCTGGTATCAGATCGGACATCTCTTCGGCTGCGACAACCTCCACATAGGCGGTGAGGTTGAACTCAGCTACAACTTTGCAGGTATGGAAGGTTTCCACGTAATGCCCTGCCTCGGTACCAAATGGGTATTCTAACTTTAAATCATAATCGCTATGAGTTTTATGACAAAAGTGTTTGGCTTTGAAAAAGGCAAACACAATGCGCGCACCGAGATTCTTGCCGGTCTGACGACGTTCCTGACGATGGCCTACATCCTGGCCGTCAATCCCGGAATCTTCAGTGCACTTCCCGGTATGCCTGCCGGCAGCGTATTCACCGCTACCGCCCTCGCGGCTATAGTGGGTACCCTGGTGATGGCGCTCTATGCCAAGAAACCTTTTGCCCTCGCCCCCGGTATGGGTTTGAATGCGTTCTTCGTGTTCACCGTCTGCCTGGGTATGGGCAAGACCTGGCAGTTTGCCTTGACTGCCGTCCTCATCGAGGGTATCATCTTCATCATCCTCACCTTGACAAAGGTGCGCACCTGGCTCATCAACGCCATTCCCGGAACCCTTAAGAAGGCTATCGGTGCCGGTATCGGCCTGTTCATCGCCTTCATCGGCCTGCAGAATGCCGGCATCATCGTCAACAATGACGCAACCCTCGTAGGCCTTGGCCATATCACCGAGGGCAAGGCGCTTCTGGGTATCATCGGTCTCTTCATTACCGCAGGTCTTGTTATGGCAAAGGTTCGCGGCGGTATGCTCTGGGGTATCCTCATCACTGCCGCTCTCGGCCTGCTTATCAAGGACCCCGCAACCGGCGCAGCCATCACGACTCTGCCGGGTTCGGTGGTTTCCATGCCCGCCAGTCTTGATCCTATCTTCTGCAAGTTCGAGTGGAACAGTATCCTCAGCTGGGATATGCTGGCTGTTGTGTTCACCTTCCTCTTTATCGATATGTTCGACACGATGGGTACCATCATAGGTGTTCATCAGGGCGCAGGCCTTATAGACAAGGGTAACGAGGAAATCCCCGGTGTTGAGAAGATGTTCCTTGCCGACTCCATCGCCACTGTAGCAGGTGCCTGCTTCGGTACTTCCACTACCACTACCTATGTAGAAAGTGCATCCGGCGTGGGCGAAGGCGGCCGCACAGGTCTTACCGCCTTCTCCGTGGCTGTATTCTTTGCCCTGGCGCTCTTCCTGAGCCCCATCTTCCTGGCTATTCCTGGCGCTGCTACAGCTCCCGCCCTCATTATCGTGGGTGTTATGATGATGCCTTCTGTGAAGACCATCCACTGGGAAGATTACACCAAG
>CACYEB010000158.1 GCA_902773305.1 uncultured Bacteroidia bacterium | reverse complement strand
TCATGACGGGTTATAAAACAGATGAAGGCGACCGGTCCGGCCGCCTTCATTGTTACCCCGGAGGGCTGAGAGCTATCTGCGTTTATTCGTGAAATCCGAGATTACCTGTATTCCGGCACGTGCAGAACTCCGGGAGTTTGATGTTTTCCCAACCTCCCTCTCGAATGATCCGGCCGATTTTTGGGGACGGGCAAGATAAGCTGGCGCTGCAGAGCTGGAATTCTCTATGATTTGACCTTCGGTCACAGTCACGTCATCTATGAACACATAGAACATGTCGTAGCTGTTGAAGTGACGTAAAGCGATATAGACTGTCTGGCCATCATATTCGGAAGGTATGGCGACCTCGATTTTCTCATATGTCGTGTTGTCTGCATCCCCTTCGTATAACATTTCACAATCTGCGAGGTTGTCATACGTAGGTGCGGAAGTCGAGATAAAGACTCCATAATGATCGGGATAGCTAGAGTTTACTCCCCTCACCCAGAAAGTCAGATAATTGCCGGAAGTAAGGGTAATGGCAGGGGTAAATGCATAATTGTCAGGGTCATATGAAGTGCCGCTGTTATAAGAGTAACCCCACAGGAAACTATCACCGGAATTAGCATAACTCGCCTCGGAATACCATGTCCATTGTTTGCCGTCTCCATCGGCATCGAAAAGTGTCCATCCGGTCAGGCCGTTCTCGAAATCATCCTTGAAGAGATAGGTGTTCGGATCGTCTACAGGGATATATGGCACCAGTAATTCGGGCAGTGAAGCAAAAATGGTGTATGAATCAAACTCCTGATTCTCATAGGTGACCCAAATGTAATAAGAATACGGGCTTTCCGGCTGGATGACAAGGGCGTTCTGTGCTGCACTGTAATAAGCAGTGAAAAGGATCCTGCTTTCAGCCTCGGGAAAATCATACAGATCGAGGCCGTCCTGGCTTTCAAAAACACCTTGAAGGACAACCTGGGTGCTGCCGGATGTATTTACGACCTGATCGTAAACAACCAGTTTGTCGCCCTCGAACTTTGCTTCCACGGGATATGGCTGGGAAACGAATCCGCTGACTGTATAGCTTTCCCCATCGACATTCGGCTCGATGGTAAATATTTTCGAGCCTGTAGCCCACTGGCCCAGATAATCTTCATACACGGGCGCATCCGCAGTGGCAGGCTTTTCCTCTGTGATGGAAACATCATCGATGATCAGCTCATAGCAGTCGGTGCAGTTGAAATGGCGGAAGGCTATGCAAACCACCTCGTTGTCAAAATCTTCCGGAATCTGCACGACGTAGTGCTGATAATAAGCGTCAGCTCCAAGTTCCGCGTATTGTCCGTTGGGGAATACAGTCTCCGGAATCAATGTCGTCAGTTCTCCCATCGGTGACCCCTTGGCGATATAGACTGCGTAATGCTCTTCAGGGTAATTCGGATCCAACGCCCTTATCCAGAAGCTGAGATAATTGCCTTCGGTAAGCTGCACCCGGGGAGTAAACGCCCAGTTGTCAGGAGTCAGAGGTCCGTAATTGTTTATATATGAAGCGCTGGTCAAAAAGAATTCACCCGAGATGGAGTATCCGGAATTACTTACGGACCAGTTTTCGCCGTCATAATCATTATCGATGAAAGACCAGTCATCGGCACCGTCTTCAAAGTCCCAGAGGCAAGGTACCGCCACAGGAGGAACCGCACTGGAGGCGAGGTTGACGCCGAACTTTGTAAGGCCGCCGTCGGGGAATTTGACTGCAGACGGCAGGGTGACGTCTTTTTTGTAAATGTTTTGGTCGGTAGTGACCTGGATACTGAACTGTTCTCCTGCAGCCCAGTTGCTCTCTGCCATGACCCTGAACCAGATAATGTCGTTTCCTGTAGCCTCGAATTCATCGAGATAGAGTGAAACGGTATCGGAAGAGTAAGCCTCGAAGGCACTATCGGGATTAACGGTGCTGGTAACGGGATCATACTCGATTGCACCGGCAATGTTTGCCGGAGCAGTCAGCTTGATCTCACTGATTTTCTCTCCTTCAGCAATGCCAAGCAGGTTGAGGCGGACTACAGTACCGAGGCGCCTGAAGCTGAACATGATGGACTCTCCGTCTTCCACACGGCTGGAACCATGGTCCAGAGGCGTTGAGAATAAGATGTCGGAGTCCGGAGAGAAGTTGTTCCCGTTGAGGACCTGCTCAGCGGGCAGGATAATATAATAAGCATCGCTGTACTTGAATACGTTGTCTGCGGGATATACTGCGGAATACTGGTATGAGCCGCCTTCCGCCTCCCAGCCCAAGGTAGTGCTGAAGCTTGCCAGGCCGTCGCTGATGACGGCGCTCTCCGATTCGGCCTTGCCTTTCTCTACTCCGTCTACTATCTCGAAGAGGCTGATTTTGTCTCCGCTGACCCACTCGATTGTGGGAATGTCTCCGTCGACGGCGGCGGTTTTGGTCGCACCCCCCTCGGAAACTACGTTGACGGTTATACCCTGGAACTCAGGAACCTTGACGGTGTCCTCAATCTTAGGTTCTTTTGAGCAGGACAGGACTGCAATGCCGGCAACGGCCAGAATCGCTAAAGAATAAACAGTACTTTTCATAGACTTGCCCTCCTAAAAAATACCGCCGTCATAGATGTCGCCCTCATTGGGATCAAAATCGGCGCCGGGCTTGCCTTCATCGCCCGCTTTTCCGCCGGAGATGCAAATCATGCCCCCAGTACTTATGAGATAGGTGCGTACTGAGGGTTCCAGATAGTTCTTTTTCATACGCTTAACCATTTAAAAGTATACACTGCCACGAAAGTATGAAGAATTATTTTTAATTGCAATACATGTAATTACATGATAATCAATGCTATATTATAAATTATCAACTATAATTGAATATTTTTATTAAAAAACATAAGCGGATTTTACTTTTTGACTTAATAATTAAAGTTAAAATGGCGCAATTGCTTAAAACAGACGAATTTACATTTTTTTATAAAAAGATTGTGCCATATAATTCTTTCACCTTGATTCAACTTTTTGATATATTTGTACTCATGAATGTAGCCTTGATTGTTTTGTGGGTGCTGTTCTATCTTCTCGCACCGGCTGGCGTAGTGTGGCTCTGCCGTAAAAGCCCCATGGCCGGAAAGATAGGAGCCATACTGATTCTCTACTTTCTCGGAATAATAGTGGCAAACCTGCTGATTTATCCCTTCAAGGGAGCTGCAGAAGCACTTTTCCCCGTGCAGGATACGCTCTCGAGCCTCACCATCCCCATCGCTCTTCCGCTTATCCTTTTTGCCTGTGACTTCCGCGGCTGGAAGTTCGGAAAGGCACTCACGTCGCTGCTCATCGGCATCTTCTCCGTCGCCGTTGCCGCAGTGGGCGGATATTTCATCTTCCGCTCTCACCTGGGTGCCGACGCACCCAAACTTGCCGGAATGGCAGTCGGCGTCTATACCGGAGGCACTCCCAACCTCGCAGCTATTAAGATGATGTTGGGCGTGGACGAGCCCACGTACGTCATGATGAATTCCTTCGACATGCTGGTGAGTTTCCTCTATCTTACTTTCCTGCTTGCCATAGGCATCAAACTGGCCCGCAAGGTGCTGCCCGCCGGCAGCGACAAAGGTGGGGTTGTACATACGAATGTCGGTGCCATGGCGCGCAGCGAGGCGGAAATGTACCGTGGAATCTTCACCCGCCGCCACTTCCCCGGTGTCCTGAAGGCCGTCGGCCTCGCCATTCTCATAACGGGAATCGCCCTCGGCCTGTCGTTCCTCACGACCGGAGGAGTCAATATGATAGTGCTCATCCTCACCCTTACCACCCTGGCGATTGCGGCATCATTCATTCCCGCAGTGCGTTCGTGGGAGAAGAGCTACGACTGCGGAATGTATCTCGTGCTGGTATTCAGCCTCGTAGTTGCTTCTATGGTGGATGTGCGTAAGCTCGGGCTGCAGGAAGGCATCTGGCTGCTGGCCTTCATCGCCTTTGTGATATTCGGCTCG
>CACYEB010000157.1 GCA_902773305.1 uncultured Bacteroidia bacterium | reverse complement strand
GATGCCTCTTTGCCAAATGCGCCAAGCGGCAGTGCTGCAGCCGCCGCTCCCAGCGCCGAATAACGGATAAAGTCTCTTCTTTGCATAACTGAATAGGATTAATTATGCATAAAGATAAGCAATAATACGCTAAATTCTTCCCGATATTACATCCTCAGGCGCCAGGCCTGGGGGAAAAGGTTGTTGGCACGCGTACCCAGGTTTTTCACGAAACCGAGCGGCAGGCCATCGTATGTAACGGTTAGAAAGCCCTTGGGTGCATCTGGGAGACGAAGAGACTCGCAGCGCAGATACTGAAGCGCCTGGTCTTTGGAGAGAACGGCCGAAGGGAAAGCGCAGCTGTTGAAGGCCTGACTTAATGCAAGGTCTGTCTGGGGTACGAGATCGCGTCCCTTCACAGCCGCCACCGCAACGCCGCTGCGAAGCACGCGGAGCCGGTCTTCCATCTGGCGGATATCCTGCATCAGTACTTGAGGATAACCCTTTATCAATGTGCCGGACGATGTCTCTCTATAGAAGCACTCGAGGCCATCCTTCAGCCAGTCACAAACAGCCTTACGAAGCGGCTTCGAGGGTTTGAGCGATACCGGGGCGGCAGATGATGTCTTGCGCATCAGCGCCACATATTGCCCTTCGCCCCGCGTCAGCCCCGGTGCGAATTGCAGACCATATTGAGTTTCCACATACGTCTCCCGCGCCCGCAGCAAATCAACGGGAGCGCACGCTTCGGCACCCAGTTCAGAACAAATCCACTCCACATTGCCGTCGTTTTCGCTGCGGTTGAAGGTGCAGGTTGAATAGACAAGCCAGCCCCCTTCGCGCAGCGCCGGCCACACGTCGGCCACTATCCTTCTCTGGCGGGCCGCACAAAGGCTGACATTCTCCGGCGACCATTGCGCCACGGCGTCAGGATCCTTGCGGAACATCCCCTCTCCGGAACACGGGACGTCGGCAAGCACAATGTCGAAACTTGCTCCCAGCCTGCCGAAATCCTTGGGGTCGCTGTTTGTAACGACAGTGTTGACACTCCCCCACTTGACCAGATTCTCTGAAAGGATACCGGCCCGGGAGCCGATGACTTCGTTTGCAACCAGCAGGCCGGAGGGTCCCAGTGCCGCGGCGACAGCGGTGGACTTCCCACCCGGGGCGGCACAAAGATCCAGTATCCTCAGCCGGGCGTCAAAGCTGCCTGCCAGCCACCGGACCACTTCTCCCACATACATTGCGGATGCATCCTGAACATAATATGCTCCGGCGTGAAGGAGCGGATCCAGAGAGAACACCGGCCGGCTGTCCAGATAGAACGCTTCCGCGCACCAGGGGACAGCTGCGCCTGCCGATTCAAACCTGCCGCGCAGGGCACCGGCACTTATCTTTGCGGGGTTGGCACGGATGGCTGTAACGCTGTCACCGCTTTCCAGCGCGTCCAGCACTTGAGAGGCCCTGGCACCGAATACGGCACGGGTACTGTCAATGAATTCCTTAGGGAAGGCCGCCACCGGCCATGTTATTTACCCCAGGTATCGGGATGGAAACGCCAGTCACGCAGCATCTCCAAATCCGATTCCGAAATGAGATCCTTCTCCACGGCGGTCTCTATCAGCACATCATAGTTGGAGAGAGTGTAGAGTTCCAGGCCGCTGGAGAGTTCGAAGGCCCTTCTTGCAGAGGGAAAATTATAAGAGAATATCGCCACCATTCCCTCCACTATGCAGCCTGCGGCAGCCACCGCCACTGCGGAGTTGAGCGAACTTGTGCCTGTAGAAATCAAGTCTTCTATGATTATCACCCTGTCGCCGTGTTTGAAGACACCTTCAATCTGGTTGCCGGTGCCGTGGTCCTTGGGCTGCGGGCGGACATAGATAAAGGGCTTGCCCATCTTCTGGGCCACGAGGGCACCGATGGCTATCGCCCCGGTCGCCACTCCGGCGATGACATCGATATTCTTGAAATGCTCTTCTATAGTCTGCACCATAAAGTCGCACACCCGGGTGCGGATTTCGGGGAAAGAGAGCAGCTTGCGGTTGTCGCAGTATATGGGTGACTTCCAGCCGGAGGCCCAGGTAAAGGGCTCGTCGGGACGAAGCTGCACCGCCCCGATTTCCAGCAAGTAGCTTGCGACTTGCTTTTCAATTGAATTCATCTTGCTATTTACCATTGTATTTCGTTTCAAATTTAGGTATTTTTGGATAAATTTGCCAAAAGGGCCTTGGAATGGTCCCAAGTATATGTATAAAGTCTATTTTTCAAACCGCAGCGTTTCTATTGTACCGACGTCCACCAAAGAGACTCCCGCAGTTGATACGGTATATTACAGGCTGGCGGAAGGCGACGATCTCTCACAGCTTCCCTTCTGGTTTGAAAAGGCCGAAGAAATACAGGACCTCGTGATAGAGGCCGGCGACATCGACGCCGCCTTCTCCCAGTTCGTATCCCGTCTCAAGGTAGAAGTCGCGGCCGGCGGCCTGATACGCAACGGCCGCGGGCAGGCGCTGCTCTTCTGGCGCCGCGGAGCCTGGGATATGCCCAAGGGGCATCAGGAGTCGGGCGAGACACTGGAGCAGTGTGCCCTGCGCGAGGTACGGGAAGAGACCGGACTGACACGGCTGGAGCTTGGCGGGCCGATATGCGTCACCTACCATACCTATCACAACAATGGCAATTTCGTGCTCAAGGAGTCGCATTGGTACAAGATGTCACTCATCGTGGACGAAGCAGTCAGGGTACAGACAGAAGAGGATATCGAAAAGGCGCTATGGTGCGGTCCGCTGCGCCTGAAACGCCTCCTTAAGGATGCCTATCCTTCAGTGCGCGATGTATTTGCCGCAGAAAATAAATAAACACCATATATGAAAGAAATCGTTAAACACTTTGCCATCAAGGGCAACATCACCGACATCAAGCCTCTGGGCAACGGCCTTATCAACGACACGCTGCTGGTGACCACCGACGGTCCCGACAACTATGTGCTCCAGAAAATCAACAACGCCATCTTCAAGGACGTTGACCTGCTGCAGCACAATATCGACTGCGCCACCGCACACATCCGCCGCAAATTGGCGGGCGATCCCGACATCGACCGCAAGGTGCTCACCTTCCTCCCCTGCAAGGAGACCGGCAAGACCTACTGGTTCGACGGACAGGCTTATTGGCGCGTGTCGATATTCATCAAGGATGCCTTCACATACGAGACGGTCGATCCCAAATATTCCTATTTTGCCGGCAAGGCGTTCGGAAATTTCGAGGCTATGCTGGCGGACATTCCCGACACACTGGGCGAGACCATTCCCGATTTCCACAATATGGAGCTGCGCGCCCGCCAGCTGCACGAGGCTGTGGAGGCAGACGCCGCCGGGCGTATGGCGGAGCCCGAGGTAAAGGAGATCCTGGCCAAGATGCTCCCCTTCGAAGAGGAGATGTGCAAGGCGGAGAGGATGTACCGCGAGGGTATCCTGCCCAAGCGGATCTGCCACTGCGACACCAAGGTCAACAATATGATGTTCGACGCAGAGGGCAACATCCTGTGTGTGATTGACCTGGACACCCTGATGCCCAGTTTTGTATTCTCCGACTTCGGCGATTTCCTGCGCACCGCCGCCAACACCGTGGCAGAGGACGACCCCGCCTGGGAGAAGGTCGATTTCAAGATGGATATCTTTGAAGCATTCGCAAAAGGATACCTGGAAGGAGCCACTTTCCTGACACCCGTGGAAAAGGATAATCTCCCCTTCGCCGCCTGCCTGTTCCCCTATATGCAGGCCGTGCGTTTCTTCACCGACTACATCAACGGCGACACCTACTACAAGATCAAGTATCCGGACCACAATCTGGTGCGTACACGCAACCAGTGGGCCCTCTTCGAAGCCGCACGGAGGAAAGTACCCCAGATGAAGGCATTCATCGAGGCACGCGGATGATAATCAGAGGCTAATCGCGAAGATCCGTTACGATAACATCCTCCGGCAGGGAATTCTCGTCGATGGTAAAGAACTCCTTGCCGTAGCCGGCAGCCGGCGCGGTCATATTGCTCACCTTGACCTTGAAGGTGATGTCGTCCGCCACATAGGTCGCGTTGACGTTGCCCTTCTGGTCTTTCTTGACACCGGTAGCCTTCATGAACGGCAGTGCTTCATCGTAGTCAATCACCAGTTCGCCGCTGGCGCTGTTGTACAACCACATCGACTTTGAGTCGCAGCAGATAAGCATATCACCGCACTCGATACGGTAGCAGTCGCCTTGCAGATATGCCTTGCCCTCTTCGTTGGTAACCACCACGCCGTCCGTGTCGGTCCCCTTCAGGGAGAAGTCCATAGTGAGCGCCCCCTGCTTCTTGAGTTCCCCCCAGAGGGTTACTGCGTCGTCCTGGGCGAAGGCGCACACGGCCAGAGTGCACGCAAAAAGTATAGCGGTAATCTTTTTCATATCTGTACGGTTTTACGCAGCAACAATGGCAAAATGAGTGCCAAAGGTCTAACTGTTATGGTCCAGCGCCTCCAGGATGCGGTCCAGGGTATCGAAGTCAGAAACCAGCACGTCGCGGCTCTTGCTGCCGTTGGCGGGGCCTACGATACCTGCAGCCTCAAGTTGGTCCACCAGACGTCCGGCACGGTTGTAGCCCAGATTGAGCTTGCGCTGCAGCATGGATGTGGACCCCTGCTGGGTCTGTACCAGGATCTTTGCAGCCTCTTCGAACAGGGCGTCCCGCTTGGAGAGGTTCACGCTGCCGCCTGCATCCTCTTCTTTTTCGTCGTGATATTCAGGAAGCCAGAAAGGATGGCTGTAGCCGCGCTGGTCACCGATGAACTTGGTAATCCGCTCGATTTCGGGAGTGTCGATCATGGCACACTGCACGCGCACCAGGTCACTGCCCGGATAGAGCACCAGCATATCGCCGCGGCCAATCAGGCGCTGTGCCCCGGAGGCATCGATTATGGTCTTGCTGTCCACGCCGGAGTTGACCTTGAAGGCGATGCGGCTGTTGAAGTTGGCCTTGATGGTGCCGGTAATGACATCGGTCGTCGGGCGCTGGGTGGCGATCACCAGATGTATGCCCACGGCGCGGGCTTTCTGTGCCAGACGGGCGATGGGCTCCTCGATTTCGCGGCCGGCGGTCATCAGCAGGTCGGCGAACTCATCTATCACGACCACTATGTAAGGGAGATACTTATGTCCCTTGAGCGGGTTGAGCTTGCGGGCGAGGAATTTCTCGTTGTATTCGGTAATCTTGCGTACGCCGCCTTCGCGGAGCAGATCGTAACGGGCGTCCATCTCGGTGCAGAGCGAACGCAGGGTGTGCACGACCTTGGTGGTATCGGTGATGATGACCTCGTCGGCATCGGGCAGTACCGCAAGGTAGTGTTTCTCGAGCGCGGCATAGAAGTCCAGCTCGACCTTCTTGGGGTCGACCATCACAAACTTCATTTCGGAAGGGTGCTTAGCATATAGCAGCGACGCGACTATTGCATTGAGACCCACGGATTTACCCATACCAGTAGCACCTGCCACCAGAAGGTGCGGCATCTTGGCCAGATCCAGGAAAAACGGCTCGTTGGTGACGGTGATACCCAGCGCTACCGGAAGTTCCATCTTGGCGCTCTTCTCCCGGAATTGCGGAGAGTTGAGTATCATCTTGAGCGGTACCACACTGGGCTTTTCGTTGGCCACCTCGATGCCGATGGCTCCCTCCAGAACCAGCACGCGGACACCCTTTGCCGCCAGTGACATGGCGATGTCCTCTTCGAGGCGCTTGACCTGCGCGATGCGGGTTCCCTCTGCCAGACGTATCTTGTAGAGGGTCACGGTGGGCCCTTTCTTGGCAGAGATGCTCTCTACTTTTATCTTGTAACTGCCCAGGGTGTGGACGATGCGGTTTTTATTGCGTTCCATCTCGTCCAGCGATATCTCGTACCACTTGTCCTTATAGTCATCCAGCAGCGAGACGGAGGGGAATTCGTAGCGGGACAAGTCCAGACGCGGATTATAGAGATGGTCCATATCGTCTTCGTCCATATTGGCTCCGGGGTCGAAACCGCCCTTCTCTACCGTGATGGTAACCTCAGACGAAGCTTCGTCGCCTTCGGCGGCAGGCGGCACTTCCTTAACCACAGGTTCGGGTTCTTCAGGCACTATCTCGATAGGCTCGTCTTCAGGCTCGCCGAACAGCACCTCATCCTGTCCGGAAGAGACCGTTTCTGCAAATTCAACCGCGTCACCGTCCACCGTACCCGCCTCTTTCTCCTTGCGGGTGAAGATGCGGCGGATGAAACCGTCGATGGCCAGCGCCACCTTACGGGAGCAGAGCACCAGCCAGAGTATAAACAGCACGCCGATGACAAGCCCTGCCCCAAGCAAACCAATGGTCGCACAAAGCCATTTGTTGGAGAAATAGCCGTAGGAACCGCCGGCCCCCGTAGAGAGCACGAATTTGTCCCAAAAGCCAGATATGAAGGAGGCCAGCAGCGATATCACGATGCTGCCCATCAGGCAGAGCAGGAAGATACGCAGCAGGCGCACCTTGCGGATGCGGAAGCACCCTATGGTGAGAGCAGCCAGGAAGACGGGGATGCAATACGCCCCGACGCCGAACAGTTTGCCGATTAGAAAATCAGAAATCACATAGCCCACCTTGCCGCACACATTCTGAGTAATGACATACTCGCGCCACATCTCGGGATTGGACTTGACGCTGTAGTCGGCCTTCCAGGTGAAAACATACGATACAAGCGACGCAGTCACTATGACCGTGACGGCAAGCAGCAGCAACCCCAGGACTATCCTTATCGCAATCTTGTTTTCCTGGCTGAGGGCGAACCCTCCGGAGGCTTTCTTTTTCTTCTTTTTCTTAGTGGCCATTAGAGCGCCGTTTTTTATTCTTTTTCTTGCCGAAAGAGCCGCCGCCGCGGGCGTCCAGCGGACGCGGACGGTTGAAATCACCGTGCACGGCGCCCAGTTCGATTCCCTCGGGAATGGTCATTTTGCCCTCTGCCAGGCGCGCCATATCGGCCAGGATGGTTTCGTCGGCGACACTGTCCTTGTTCCAGATGAGATATTGCTGGCGCATATAGCGGGCCAGATTCTTTATCATCTCAATGCGGACGGTCTCATCTTCTATCCCTGCCACAAGGTCTATCATATTCTCTATGTTGCGGCCATAGCAGGTCGCCTTGATGGGGGTCTTGTCCACCGGGATGGGGTCGGGTTTCTGCGCCTTCTGCGCCGGGGTGGGAACCTCGTAGGGGCAGTCTATGTCAAGGTCATACCCGGCAATCGCATATACGTGGTCCCAGAGTTTTCGCTTGTAGTCTGGGTAATCCTTGAGGGAGGGGTTCAACAGCGCCATCACGTTCACGACCGCCTGTATCTGTTCGGAGCGCTTCTGCTTGTCCTCGATGCCCTTTACGCGCTCTATCATCTTCTGCACGTGCCTCCCGTATTCGGGAAGGATGAGTTTCTCTCTATATGTATTGTAATCCATACCTGTCAGTCAAGGCGTAATTGTTTATTTTACAAAGATAACCTACTTTTGTGGAAACTGAAAAAATAATTCAATGAGGAATATTTGGATTACAGGCGCCGGCGGACAACTGGGCTGCGAACTGATAAGAAAGACGTCACGCCGCAGGAACGTCCTTGCCACGGACCTTGAAGTGGACATTTGCGACCGGGAGGCGGTGGCCCGGTTTATGGCGGAAAACCATATCGGCACCGTCATCAACTGCGCCGCCTACACCAACGTAGAGGCGGCGGAGGATAACCCCGGCCTCTGCCGGAAGGTAAATGTACTGGGTGTAAAAAACCTCGCCCTGCAAGCCCTCGAAAACGACGCTGCCCTGATTCAGATTTCCACCGATTACGTCTTCGACGGGAAGAAGACAACCCCATATACCGAGCGGGACACCCCCGCCCCCCTGAGTGTCTATGGCGCCAGCAAGCTGGAAGCCGAACAAGCCATCCGTGAAATCGGGTGCAGGGGGGTGACTATCCGTACCGCCTGGCTCTACTCTCCCTTCGGCAAGAACTTTATGAAGACGATGGCCGCCCTGGGCGCAGGCCGGGACGAGATAAGGGTGGTCTGCGACCAGACAGGGAGTCCCACTGCCGCAGATTCGCTGGCAGATGCCATACTGAAAGTTATGGGGGACATCGGAGACCGGCGCGGAGATATCTTCCACTTCAGTGGAGATGGGCCTTGCAGCTGGAGCGTTTTTGCCGCGGCCATAATGCACTGCGCCGGAAACCGCTGCCGTGTAGTGGATATAGAATCGGACGAGTATCCGCAGAAGGCCACCCGTCCGAAATACTCCTATCTTGACAAGACCCTTATAAAGCAAGAGTTCGGCCTGGAAGCCGAACCCTGGCAAAGCGCTTTGGAGCGCAATATGCGCAGACTGCGCCTGTTGCGCTGAAATCCCGGATCTTCTCTACAGCGTCCTCTTTATCTCTACGATAGTGTAGGCTTCGATGATGTCGCCTACCTTGATGTCGTTGTAGTTCTCGATATTCATACCGCAGTCGTAACCGGCCGCAACTTCCTTGACATCGTCCTTGAAGCGCTTGAGCGAGCCGAGCGTACCTGAATAAACCACGATGCCGTCGCGGATGACCCGGACCTTGGCCGTACGGGTCAGCTTGCCCTCCTTGACCATACAGCCGGCGATGGTGCCGACCTTGGATATCTTGAAGGTCTCGCGGACCTCTGCGGTAGCGGTAACCTCTTCTTTCTCTTCCGGAGCGAGCATACCCTCGATACCGTCCTTGACCTCGTTGATGGCGTCGTAGATGACAGAATAGAGGCGGATTTCAATCCCCTCCTTCTCCGCCTGACGGCGGGCCTCAACAGAGGGACGCACCTGGAAGCCGATGATGATGGCGTTGGAAGCGACGGCCAGCAGTACGTCGGATTCGGAGATGGCACCCACAGCCTTGTGGATGACGTTCACCTTGACCTCTTCGGTGGAGAGTTTGATGAGAGAGTCCGTAAGGGCCTCGATGGAGCCGTCCACGTCGGCCTTCACGATTATGTTGAGCTCCTTGAAATTGCCGATGGCTATGCGGCGGCCGATCTCCTCGAGGGTAACATGCTGCTGCGCGCGTATACCCTGCATACGGAGCAACTGCTCGCGCTTGTTGGCGATTTCCTTGGCCTCTTTCTCGTCGTCGAGGACATTGATTGTGTCACCGGCAGTGGGGGCTCCGTTCAGACCGAGCACCGACACGGGGGTAGAGGGACCCGCCTCCGAAATCTTCTGCCCGCGCTCGTTGAACATAGCCTTGACGCGGCCGGTATAGCAACCTGCAAGCACCACGTCACCGACGTGCAGCGTACCTGCCTGGACCAGCACGGTGGCCAGGTATCCGCGACCCTTGTCGAGCGACGACTCCACCACGCTGCCCACGGCGCGCTTGTTGGGGTTTGCCTTGAGGTCGAGCATATCAGCCTCGAGCAGGACCTTGTCAAGAAGTTTGTCCACATTGATACCTTTCTTAGCGGAAATCTCCTGGCACTGGTACTTGCCGCCCCAGTCCTCTACGAGAATATTCATATTCGCCAGCTGCTCGCGTATCTTCTCGCCGTTTGCACCGGGTTTGTCGATCTTGTTGATGGCAAACACCATCGGTACACCTGCGGCCTGGGCGTGGTTGATGGCCTCTATGGTCTGCGGCATCACGGCGTCGTCGGCCGCGATGATGATGATGGCGATGTCTGTCATCTTGGCTCCACGTGCACGCATTGCGGTAAACGCTTCGTGACCGGGGGTGTCCAGGAAGGTGATGCGGCGGCCGTCCTCCAGCTTGACGCTGTAGGCGCCGATGTGCTGGGTGATACCGCCCGCCTCGCCGGCAATCACATTGGTATTGCGGATATTGTCGAGCAGCGATGTCTTACCGTGGTCCACGTGACCCATCACAGTGATAATCGGCGGTCTGGGAACCAGATCCTCGGGACGATCCTCTTCCTGCTCCAGGGCCTCCTGCTCGCCGGCGGTGGTAAACTCTATCTTATACCCGAATTCCTCGGCCACCAGGGTAAGCACATCTGCCTCGAGCCTCTGATTGATGGATACCATCTGTCCCAGGTTCATACAAGCCTCGATAACCTTTGTGACGGGGGTGTTGTTCATCATTATGGCAAGCTCGTTTACAGTAACGAACTCTGTGACCTTGAGCACGTTGCTGGTGAGCATCTCCTGCTGCATAGCCTCTTCCTGCCGCTGCTCGAAAATCTCGCGTTTCTCGCGGCGGTGCTTGCTGCCCTTGGTCTTGCTGCGGCTTTCGGTCAGCCGGGCATAAGTCTCCTTGATCTGGCGCTGAACCTCTTCCTGGTCAGTCTCGGGACGGACAAACTTGTCGTGGATGTTGTCGCGCTGGTTCTTTTTGCCGCGACGGCCACGGTCGTTCTCCTTGCCATAGTTGGAACTCTGGCTGATATCCACCTTCGCAGTCTGCTTGTGGATGCGCTCGCGCTTCTTGTTCTTGTCACGCTTGTCCTTGGAGACGGGTTTGGTCTCTTCCAGGTTTATCTTGCCGATTATTTCGGGCCCCTTGAGCTTCTCCACCCTGGTCTCGATGTGCTCGATGACCGGTTTCTCGGCAGGCTTCTCTTCCGGTACGGGTTCCGCGGCCACCTCTGCCGCAGGCTTCTCCTCCTTTACGGCCGGTGCAGGTGCAGCAGCTGCCTGACGGGGCTTGTTGCGGGCCTCGAGATCTATCTTGTCCAGGACCTTGATCGATGGAGCCTCGGGAGCTTTTTCCTGTGCAGGGGCAACCGGTTCCGGCTCGGGCCAGGGTGCAGGGGCAGGCGCCGGCGCTGGTGCCGGTTTCTCTTCTACGGGTGCCTTTACGCTCACCGGACTTTTTGCAGCCGCGGGCTGCTTGCCCAGGACGTTGGTCTTGATGATAACCTCTTCGGGATAGTCCACAGCCGCCTTGGACTTTTCACTCTCGGTAATCTCCTTTACCGTGATTGCGACCTTGCGGGACTGCTCCTTGAGCAGGTGTTCCTTGGCGAACTCCCTCTCCACCAAGGCATAAGCATCTTCGGAAATGGGAGAATTGGGGTTTGCGTCTATCTCTATCCCCTTTTTCTTGAGGAATTCGACCAGCGTGCCCAGCGCAATGTTGAACTCTTTGACTACTTTACTTGCTCGTATCTTTGCCATTCTGTATTGATTTATTCGAACTCGGAACGGAGAATCTTCTGAACCTCCACGACTGTCTCGTCTTCAAGGTCGGCACGCTTGCTGATCTCCTCTACGGGGAGAGCCAGCACGCTCTTGGCGGTATCCAGGCCGATGGCCTTGAGGGCGTCGATGATCCAGGTATCGATCTCGTCGCTGAAGTCTTCCAGCAATACGTCCTCTTCTTCCTCTGCCGCCTCGGATTCGTCAACTTCGCGGTAAGCCTCTATCTGATAGTCGATGAGCATACCTGCCAACTTGATGTTGCAGCCGCCCTTGCCGATTGCGACCGAAACTTCCGAAGGCTTCAGATATACGTTGAGGGTCTTGTTGGCCTCGTCAAACTCCATAGAAGAAATCCTTGCGGGAGAGAGGGCGCGCTGGATGAGCAGTTGCTTGTTGTTGGTCCAGTTGATGACATCGATGTTCTCGTTGTGGAGTTCCTTCACGATGCCGTGGATACGGGAGCCCTTGACACCCACGCAGGCACCCACCGGGTCGATGCGGTCGTCGTAGGATTCAACCGCCACCTTGGCGCGCTCGCCGGGGATGCGGACCACCTTCTTGATGGTGATAAGGCCGTCGAAAATCTCGGGAACCTCCTGCTCGAAAAGCTTTTCGAGGAAAAGATTGGAGGTACGGGAAAGGGTGATCACCGGCTTGCTGTTGCGCATCTCCACGTTCGATATGATAGCCTTCACGGTGTCGTCCTTGCGGAAGAAATCAGAGGGGATCTGCTCGCTCTTGGGGAGCACCAGTTCGTTCTTGTCCTCGTCGTGGATGATGGTCTCTTTCTTCCAGGACTGGTGTACCTGGCCCACGATGATTTCGCCGATGCGCTCTTTGTATTTGTTGAAGAGATTGGCATTGTCGATGTCCATGATGCGACCCGCCAGGTTCTGGCGGATATTGAGGATGCCGCGGCGGCCGAACTGGCTTAGTTCCACCTTCTCGGTGTAGTCCTCACCCACGTCGTACGAATCGTCTATCTTGCGGACATCCTCGAGAGATATCTGCGTGGCGGGGTCCTCTACCTCCTCCACCACCTCGCGGGTACGCCAGATTTCAAAGTCACCCTTGTCTATGTTGATGACGATGTCGAATTTGGAGCCTTCGCCGTACATCTTTTCGAGCTGTGCACGGAAAGCCTCCTCCAGCACGCTCATCATTGTAGGCCTGTCTATATTCTTACCCTCTTTGAATTCAGCGAAAGTGCTGACAAGATTTATCCCTTCCATTTTTTGTTTCAGAATTTTATTATCGGTTTTGCTGTTTTAATTTCACTGTAGTCAAGATGTCCGGTGACGGTTTCCATCGCTTTTTTGCCCTTGCCTTCGCCCTTCCGCTGCCAGGAGATTTCCACGCCGCGGTCGTCTGCCGCAAGCAGCGTCGCCCTTAGACGTTCGCCGCTGAGGCGGGTGATCTGGATTTCGCTCCCAACGAACTTCCTGTACTGGCGGGGGACCTTGAAGGGGGACGACAGTCCGGCACTGCCGATGGTGAGAGAATAATCCTCCACATCGCGGTCCACCCTCTCCTGGATGTAGCCGGTCATAGCCACGCAGTCGTCCAGGGTGATGTCGCGCGAGTCGGCATCGATGGTGACATCCACGTCGTTGTCTTTGGATATCTCCACGGAAACCACGAAAACACCGTTGTTGACGGCCCACTCGTCGGCCGCAGCCTTAAGTATGTCTGCCTGTTTCATCTCAATAAACAAAAACGAGGGACTTACCCAGCCCCTCAATTTCGGTCGCAAATATAATCCTTATCAGTTTATTCTGCAAATTTTATTACCTTAGCCATCGGTTTTTCAAAGGATTGGAACAATGAAGTTATCAGCAAGAGAGATAGCCGGCCATCTGGGGGGCGACATCATCGGCGACCCCGACGTCCAGGTATCTTCTCCGGCACGCATAGAATACGGCAAGCAAGGGGACATCTGCTTTCTGGCCAACCCGAAATATGAGAAATACCTCTACACGACCGACGCCTCCATCGTGCTTATAAACCGCTCTTTTACACCGAAACAGACCGTCAGGGCGACCTTGATAGCGGTGGATGACGCCTACCGGGCAGTGGCCGACCTGCTGGAGTATTTCTCATCGTTGAAGAGATTGCGCAAGCCCGGCGGCTGGTTTTTCAATTGTTTGAGGTTCAATAGCATACGTGGACGCGCAGGCCGCGGCACTTACATCGGAGAGTTCACGGTGGTGGAACGCAAGGCACGCATCGGCCGCAACTGCCAGATTTATCCCCAGGTATATATCGGCCGTAACGTCAGGATCGGGGACAACGTCACCATATATCCCGGCGTCAAAATATACCACGACTGCGTGGTCGGCAACAACTGCATACTGCACGCCGGATGCGTGATAGGTGCGGATGGATTCGGGTTCGCCCCTCTCGCAGACGGGACCTACCAGAAAATCAGGCAGATGGGCAACGTGGTGATTGAAGATGACGTAGAGGTGGGAGCCAACACCTGCATCGACCGTGCTACGATGGGCTCTACCATTATACGCAAGGGAGTCAAGTTGGACGACCTCATAATGATAGCCCACAACGTGGAGGTCGGCTCCGACACCGTTATGGCAGCGCAGTCCGGCATAGCCGGCAGTACCCGTCTGGGAGAACACTGCGTGGTGGGGGGACAGGTCGGTCTGGGCGGACATATCCACGTTGCCGACCATACGACCTTTGCCGCCAAGACGGGCCTGATGAGAGACTGGAGCACACCGGGACAGAACCTGATGGGTTACCCCGCGATGACCTATATGCACTATATGCGGGCATATTCCGCCTTCAAGAAGAGCGGCGAGAAATCTTCGCCCGCCAAAGAGAGCGATGCAGCACACTCTTAGTCAGTCATATACATTCAGGGGAAAGGGACTCCACACCGGAGCCCCCGTCACTATGACCATCCGCCCTGCAGCTGCCGGACGGGGCATCGTCTTTCACCGTACCGACCTGGGAGAGGATGCAGTCATACGGGCACTTGCCTCCAATGTGACGGGAACGGAGCGCGGCACGACCCTCTCCTGCCGCGAGGCAAGCGTGAGCACCATAGAGCACCTGATGAGTGCGGCGGCCGGGCTGGGGATCGACAATATGCTGGTGGAGACCGACTCCCCCGAGGTGCCGATTCTGGACGGCAGTGCCCTGCCCTATGTACAGGCCATCCTCGCCGACGGACTGCAAGAACTCCCCGCCGCCCGGAAGCGCCTGCAGCTCCGCCGCCCTTTCCACTGGGAAGATCCCTCAAGCGGAGCCTTCATAGACATTCTCCCCGCCGGAGAGCAGACAATCGACCTCACCGTTGACTTTGACTCCAGGGTTCTGGGGCTCCAGCGGTTCAGATACGACAGCAGTGTGGATTATGCCTCCCAAATTGCGCCCTGCCGCACCTTCTGTTTCTTTCACGAGTTGGAATACCTTGCCGAAAGGGGCCTGATAAAGGGCGGCGACACCGACAATGCCATAGTAGTGGTGGAGCGGCCCGTGGAGCGTGCCGCCATTGAGCGGATGAAGGGCATATTCGGCGTTGAGGACCTCCGGGTTTGCGAAGGTTACCTCAACAATATCCGGCTTCATTTCCCAGACGAAATCGTGAGGCACAAGATGCTTGACCTTATCGGGGACTTCGCGCTGCTGGGAGCGCCCCTTCAGGGCACAATTATTGCTGCAAAAACGGGGCACCGCATCAATACCGCGGTGTGCAAATCCCTTTTGGAATCCGATTTACT
>CACYEB010000156.1 GCA_902773305.1 uncultured Bacteroidia bacterium | reverse complement strand
TCTGCCGAGGAACTCGCGCAGCTGGAGTATTTCCCTACCATTGGAGAATTTGTAAACTGGATTGAAAACAAGTGGCGCGACCTTCCTGCCCTGTCGGACACCGCAAACACCATCAATTATGGTCAGATGTGCCGTCTGGTGGCCCGCAAGCGCGCGCTTTTAAATAGCTTCGGCCTTAAGAAGGGCGACGTGGTGGCAGTACTGGACGGCACTACCCCCGAGGACGTGGAGATGTTCCTCGCCGTCACCAGCGCCGGCTATACCGTGCTGATGCTCCCCTCACAGCTTCCGCCCCAGGCCATCGCCGGCTGCTGCCTCAAGTTCCAGATCAAGGCACTGGCAGCAGGTGCCGACTATATGGCCGCAGTAGAAGGTGTCCCCTGCAAGGTATTCCCCATCACGGATTGCGCAGACGAAGAGGCACCCGTGGCAAAGGTTGACAAGAACGACCCCGCCGCCATATTCTTCACCGGCGGCACCACCGGCGCACCCAAGGGCGCCATCCTACCTCACCGGGCCCTGATGCGCGGCGCCCTCAACGGTGCCTACGCTCCCACCCCCAGGCTCGCCTGCCACGTGTATGCGCACGTGCTGCCCCTCAGCCACGTATTCGGCATCATCTGCTCTATGTTGTCTGTGCTTTATATAGGAGCACAGTGGACAGCCTGCCCCAACATCAAAGACACCATTTCCAAACTTCCCGTGATACGTCCCACCTGTATGGTGGCCGTTCCCGGCATCTGCGAGATTATGGCAGGCCTGGTCAAGATGTATGGCCCCCAATTCCTGGGCGGTCGTCTCAAATACATCATCGCCGGTGCAGCAAACGTACCGCCCAAGCTTATCGCCGAGTTTGACACTTTCGGCGTACAGCTTTTCGAAGGCTACGGTATGACCGAAGGCGCCAACCTGACCAGCGGCAACGTCGATGTCAAGGAGCGTCCCACCTCAGTGGGCAAGATTTACCCCGAGCAGGAGGTCAAGGTTGTGGACGGCGAACTCTGGTTCCGCGGAGAAAACACATTCCTGGGCTACTGGGGCGAACCCGAAAAGACGGCGGAGACCCTCACCCCCGACGGGTGGGTCAAGACCGGCGACCTGGTGCGCTTTGACGAAGACGGCTATATGTATATAGTAGGCCGCATCAAGAATCTCATCATCCTCTCCAACGGCGAAAACGTCAGCCCCGAGAGCATAGAGGAGCCTTTCTATAAGTGCAACAAACTGCGTGACTGCCTGGTGAGCGAAGAGAACGTCGACGGCCGCGGCATAATCGCCATTCAGATTTACCCCCGTATGGAAGAGTTCGCCAACACTCCCTGGGAGGAGGTCGAAAAGTATTTCCAGGGTGTTGTGGACGAGGTCAACGCCACCCTGCCTTCCACCCACAGGGTTATGAAGATGACGGTGCGCAAAGAAGATTTCAAGCGCAGCGGTGCAATGAAAGTATTACGTAACCAATAAGAGCCTGCAATGACAAGAAACGACATTTTCGAATCGCTGAAAGACATTATATGGCAGATACGGCCTTCTACCGATCTGACCAAAGTTGACGAAGACACCCAGCTTGTGCGTGACCTGGGGCTGGATTCCCTCACCACGCTGCTGCTGAGCCTGGCGATAGAAAACAAATACGGCTTCAAATTCGAGGGTGCGCCCCAATTCACCGCCGTGAAAGACGTTATAGACTACATAGAGAAGGCATGTCAGTAGAAATAGTAACCGTCTCGTCCCGCAGACAGCTCAGAGATTTCATCACATATCCCGACAAACTCTATAAAGAGTGCGCAAACTGGGTTCCGGCCCTGCAGGGCGATGAATATGACACCTTCGACCCTGCCAAAAACGGCGCCTACGACTTTTGCGAGTCGGAATGCTTCCTTGCGCTCAGGGAAGGCCGGATAGTGGGCCGCGTGGCCGCCATCATCAACCATAAGGCCGACGACGAAGGTGCCATCGTGCGCTTCGGCTGGCTCGACTTCATAGAAGACCGCGAGGTGCTGGATGCGCTCATCGGTGCGGTTGAGGCCTGGGGCAGGCAGCGCGGGCGCCGCGAAATCCGCGGTCCCTGGGGCTTCACCGATATGGACAAGGAAGGCCTGCTCACAGAAGGATTCGAGCATATCAGCCCGTTTACCTGCATCTACAACTACCCCTACTACGGCAGTATGCTTGAAGAGGCCGGATTCGTGAAGGACGTGGACTGGACCCAGAGACTGCTGGAGATACCGCCCCAGTTGCCCTCTATGTTCCAGTACAACTCGCTTATAGAGCAGCGGTTCGGCCTGCACTGCGTGGAGCCCGGATCTATGCGGCAGATGTGCGACCGCTACGGGATGGAGATATTCCACCTCTACAACGAGGCCTTCGCCCCCCTGCACGGCTTCTCTCCCCTCACCGACAAGCAGATAAAGAACTACCTCAAGACCTACGTCCCCATATTGGACAAGGACTTCATATCGGTTGTGGTGAACAAAGAAGACAAACCGGTCGGTTTCCTCTTCTGCGTGCCCACCCTCTCCAAGGCCGTCAAGAAGGCTCACGGCAAACTGTTCCCGTTCGGCTTCATTCACGTGCTACGCGCCCTCAAGAACAACGACACCCTGGAGGCGCTGCTGATTGGTGTGCTGCCGGAATACCAGGCCTGCGGAGTGCCCGCGCTGATGTTCAAGCAGCTGCACGAAGGCTGCCTGCGCCGCGGCATCAAGCACATAATAATGAACCCCCAGCTCGAAGAGAACTACAAGGTCCAGACCCTTTTCGGCGCCTACGAAGCCACCCCCTATATGCGCCGCAGAGCATACAAGAAACCGATAGCGTAACCAGTACATCGAATAAAAAAATGTATTAACTTTACGATAACAGTTTCAAAACAATAATTTTAGACTATGAAAAAACTTATTATGGTTCTGGCTGCCTTGCTTATGTTCAACGCAGCACATGCTCAGTTCTATGCAGGCGGTGTCGCCGGTCTCGCGCTCAACAGCAATTCCGGTGATACTAATTTCACACTCACCCTGGATCCTGAGGTCGGTTATTCTTTCAATGACAAGTTAGGTGTCGGTGCCCAGCTCATTTTAAGTGTTTCGAATATGACCATAATCGGCGTTTCGCCTTATGTTCGCTACACCTTTGCCCAAGTGGGTCCCGTTTCGCTGTTTGCAGACGCTGCGTTTACCTACAGAAGAGTTACCGGTGAGTATGGTTTTTCGAATTGGGAAGTCGGCTTGTATCCCGGTATAGCTATTCCCGTGAGTGACAGAATCTCGTTTGTAGGACATTTCGGAAACCTGTCGTATGACTCCGCCAAGAACTTCAACATCGGCGTAATGTCCCGCGCTAACGTCGGCATCTTCTACAGCTTCTAACCACGGAAGAAGGACGCTGGCGGCTATCTTATAGATACTCAGCTACTTATACAAAATAACGGTACCCAAAAAAGGTACCGTTATTTGTTGTAAAATGCTATATATCAACCCATTTGCTGCCAGCGGTTCCAGCCGCTCTCGTCGTTCCGGCACAGGGATGAGGGCTGCCGGAAGGTGCCAAAGTGACGTCAAGCCAAAGTGGTCCAGAAGGGGCTACAGCGAGGGTCACCTTGTCGTCAAGCGCCTTATAAGCCTCTCCAGACAGGTCAATCTGCCCCAGAGGGGCTTACGGAGCTTCCCCGCTTGACGTCACTTTGGCACAATAGCCCCCCGAGTGGGTGCACAGAAAAGCCTTCCTAGGGATCCCCTCGGGACACAAATAAGCCGCATCACTGCGGCCGGCGCCTTGCGCCGCAGGGGTCTTAGGGGGCAGAGCCCCCTAGTAAAATAGGGGGTCCCAATGGGACCACAAAAAAAGACAGCCTTTCAGCTGTCTTTTTTTGTGGTCCCAGCAGGGCATGATCCTGCGACCCCCTGATTATGAGTCAGATGCTCTAACCAACTGAGCTATGGGACCGTTTCC
>CACYEB010000155.1 GCA_902773305.1 uncultured Bacteroidia bacterium | reverse complement strand
CCGTAGAACAGGGCGCTGACTTCGAATCTCTTGTATTTGAATCCCAGGTTCGCATTGAAATACAGTTCCGGAACACGGGAATATGCATATTTGTCAGCGTCCTTGTAGTTGAGCATGCCGTCGCCGTTCAAATCCTTGTATTTGAAATCGCCCGGACGGACGGTGCCTGCCTGGCTGTAGTCCACGCCGCAGTTGTCGATTTCTTCCTGGTTCTGGAACAGGACGTGGGGGTTGATGCTGCCGTCGGCCAGTCTCCAGGTTTCTCCTTCAGGCACGTCGAAACGATAGCCGTTGTAGGTGCCGGTAGAGTAACCTTCGGTGAAGTAGGGCCAGGGCTGGCCGTCCTTTATGGGCCAATAGTAGGAATCATCCAGTTCCATCTCGCCGACATAGATAACGGTATTCTTGTTATACCAGGTGGATGCACCCGCCCAAACCGTCCAGTCCTTGTTGAGTTGCTTGCGGAAATCTACGCTGACCTCCCAGCCGTGGTTCTCGAACTTGCCGGTGTTGGTGTTGGGATAATTGCCCAGCGATACACCCTGGAAAGTCGGAACATATTTTGTGGAACTGATGTATGCATTGTCCATTCTCTCCTTGAAAATGGAAGCTGAAATGTTGAGGCAGTTGAACAGGGTCATATCGATACCGCCGTCCAGACCTTTTACGTACTCAGGCTGAAGGTTCGGGTTGCCGATGTAACCCTGGTCCCAGTTGCTGGTGGTTACATTGGCCTTGTAGGGGAATCGGGTAGACGTGAAGTTGTTCCTTGCCGACTTTCCGAAACTGCCGCGCAGCTTGAGGTACGAGAGGATGCTGTTGTCCTTGAGGAAATCCTCTTTGCTGACAACCCAGCCCAGACCGATACCCGGCGAGAAGAAGAATCGCCTGTTGGTCGGATAATCGCCGGTACCGGAGTATCCGAGAGTGCCGTTGGCGATATACTTATCCTTGTATGAGTAGATTGCGTTAAGGCCGAACACCTCGCTGCGGTAAGGGATGTTGTTCATACCGCCGACGTCACGGGAGATCAGTTCCCGGTGATTGCCCATAGCCACCGCCTGCACGAAATGGTCTCCGAAATGCCGGACGTAATCGACCTTGCCGAAATACTCGTAACTGTAGCAGAAACTGTAGTACTTGGAATAACCGTTATTCTCTACCTCGGAGCCGAACTGCCTGAACGTGGACAGTCCGGGGTCGGTAGCCTGATACATCGTGTAGTTGATGGTGTAGTCGATATCCTTGTCTCCGCCGCCCTTGAACGAGAAGCCCAGCTGGGCGCCGAGGCCGGGGGTCACCATATCGAAATCGAAGTTCACCTTGGCGTCCATATGGACGAAGGTGGCGTATTTCATGGTGCGGCCGCCGTGGGTAAGCTCGCCGTAGGGGTTAGTATAATAAGCGGTGCCCCATATCTGTCCGCCCATATAGCTGTGGTCGGTGAAAATGGGCATATAGGAGATATCCTTGCCGTCGACCATCGCGCCCTCGGGGGCGAAGAGGCTGGTGGTGGTGGGGGCGGCGACCAGGATATGCTTGAGCATATCGTTGTACTGTACCCTCATACGGTCGTTGGGCGAAGATCCGAGACCGTTCTCTATCTTGAAATCACCGCGCAGGGTAAAGGTGGCGGAGATAAAGTAGTTCAGTTTGGAGTCCAGGTTGGAGGCTACGTGGAAGTAGTTGGCCGCACCGGGATTCATCTTGTAGGTGATGTCCTTGTATTCGGGCTGGTTGAACAGCGGGCCGGTATGAAGCCACTGGAAGTTGCACATATACTGCACATATTCGCTTCCGCCGCCGATCGACAGATACAGTTTGTCAAGCGTTGTATAGCGCTTCATAAACTGGTTGTAGTAGTCGTGACTGGCCCAGGTGCCGTCCTTGTAGTTTTGCAGGGCCTTGTCGTCGTATTCGGGATTCAGTCCGTCGTTGATGCAGGCCTGGTTGCGCAGGGTGGCGAAGGTATAGGCGTCGAAGGTATGGAAGCGCTTGGTGTCCATCTGCCGCATCATATGGTCGTACGCCACGGTGATGCGGGGCTCTCCCTGCTGTCCGCGCCGGGTTGTGATGCTGATGATGCCGTCGCCGCCGTTGATTCCGTAGAACGCCTGCGAAGCCGCGTCGCGGATAACGGTAACCGACTGGATCTCCCTGGGGTTGAAGTAGGTGAAGATATGACCGTCATATCCCTCATACTTGATACCGTCCACCATCAATGTAATGACACGGCCGTTGGGGGAGTGTGTTCCGCGGATGTTGAACATATAGTACGGGTCATAACTGTTTCCGCTTTCGGGGAACACGCACGGGCTGGCATTGGTCTCCAGGCTTCCGAGACCCGTAATCCGGCCCATATAGGCTTCCTGGAGGCGGAACGAAGGGCTCTTCTGCAACTGGTCTCCGTTTACCCATGACACGCTGCCGGTCATCAGGTTCTTGCGGACTTTGTGGTGTACCATATCCACCAGCTCGTCTTCGTACTGGCCGCTGGCTTTCATCACGATGGTTTCGTGTCCGTCCAGGATATCACCTATGGTAACGACCTGGTTGTGGAAGCCGGGATAGCTCACAGTGACATAGTTGCTGGCATCCCTGATCTGGAAGTCGTAAGAACCGTCGGGATTGGTGATGTATTGGTTGGCTTCGTTTTCGCTCACCATCAGCGCGTTGTAGAGGGGATTGCCGAATTCGTCCACAACAAAACCCTTGATGCTGATAATCACCGCATTCTGCGCCGATGCGCCACCGAAGGCGGCTAAGAGGAGCATCAGGAACAACGTTATTTTATATCTTATTCGCATAGCTTGATATTATTTTCGGACTAACACTTACTCCCAGCCGTAGTTCTGGAAATTGACACCTGTGATATTCTTCAGGTTGGAGGCTTCCCCCTTGGGGATGGGACTGAGTTTGCACTGCGGCTCGAAGCCGTGGCGCGGTTCATCCGGATTCTCCTGGTCGATGCAGAGGCTGACCCTGGTATATTTGGCCGCAGACCAGTCACCGGCATAAGTGACATCCATACCGGTAAGGTATTTAATGCCTGGAATCTCCTCTTCGGGACGGCAGCGGCGGCGAAGGTCAAAGTAGCGGGTCTCTTCGAAAGCCAATTCTACGCGGCGCTCGTTATACACTCTCAGACGGAGTTTCTCCGGGTCGGAGACAAGCGATGCGGGAAGGGCGGGCATCCCGACGCGCTCGCGGATTTCGTTCACGGCTTCGCGGGCCTCTTGCAGATGCCCCGCCTCGAGAGCACATTCTGCAAAGTTGAGAATCATCTCCGAGAGCTTGTATTGTCTGGGTGCCGCGCTGGGGGCGGAACTGTTCATGGTCACGCTCGGGTTGATGGCCTTGCGGTAATAGTAGCCCGTACGGGTCTGCATAATATCGGTGGGCAGCATACTGCGGTAATTCTTGCCGTCGGCAGAGACATCCATCGTGTACTGCTTGTCCCAGTAGTACGGCGTACCGTGATGCATTATGCACTGTTCGAAGCGGGGATCGCGGTTGTCGTAGGGGTGCTGGTCGTCGTAGAGTTTATTCTCCTTATTGAAATTGGGCTGCAGATGCTTCTCGTCCAGATAAGGCTGGGCCAGATCAAGCACGGGGACACCGTCGATGGTCTCGTAGCAGTCAACCATTTCCTGCGTGGGGCAGGTGCCGCACTGGGACGTCTGGGTGTGGCGCGACCCTATGTAGTTGTTGCTGGGGCCTCCGACGGCTCCGCCCACCGAGAAGATTGTTTCCTTGTCGAGAGGAGTGCTCTTATAGTCGGGGGAAGTGCAGTAGAACTCACGGTATGCGCTGCCGGGACCGTCGCCGAAAACATTGGTGTTGTTGCACACCTGCCAGAGCTCGAAGCCGTGGGCGCGAAGCTCCTTGAGGGCCTGCTTGTTCATCTGATAGGCCTCTTCCCAATAGTCGTTGCCACCGTTGAACAGGGGACTTGCCATCCACATCATCGCGGTGGCCTTGATGGCCCAGGCGAGCGCCTTGGTCATACGGCCGGCCTGGTTTCCGGCGGGAGCCCGCCAGGGCAGTTCGTCAATTTCAAGGCCGGCATCGCAATCGGCGATGATATGCCTTACATAGTCTTCGACGGGAACCCTGCGAAGGGTCGTGTATTTCGTGGTGATCTCGGTCATATAGGGGAGATATTCGGGAATAATCTCCTCTTCCGTCGCACCGTCCTCGTTGTACAGATAAAGGGGACCGTATTCCTTGAACAATTCGAACATATAATAGGCCCTGATTACATAGGCATCGGCAATCATACGTCTGCGGACTTCCTCACTCTGGACGGGGGTCTCGGGAAGCACTATGTAGTGAAGGAATATGTTCAGGTTGCGGATACGGTACAGCAGTCCGCCGTAAAGATTGCGGGCACCCGGCCAGGACGAAGAT
>CACYEB010000154.1 GCA_902773305.1 uncultured Bacteroidia bacterium | reverse complement strand
GCCAGTTGCTGGCCACCGATTCCAATATGGGGCACGTAAAGGTGGAGGTGATGGAGGCGCGTCTCAAAGACATCAACCCCGAAATCCGGATCACCAAGATCCAGGAATATCTCACCGAAGAGAACGTGCCGCAGATGCTGGGCAGTTTCGAGATCGATTTTCTGGTGGATGCGATTGACACGCTGGCTCCCAAGCTGGCGCTGATAGAGTACTGCGTGAAAAGCGGCATCCCGCACGTTAGCTCAATGGGGGCCGGTGCCAAATACGACGCCACCAAGGTCCGTCTGGTGGACCTGAGCAAATCATATAACTGTCCGCTGGCTTATATCGTGCGCAAGAAACTGCGCAAGCGCGGCATCGAGAGGGGTTTCAAGGTGGTTTTCAGCGAAGAACTTCCAGATAGGGAGGCCATTGTGGAGGATGCCGGCCGCAACAAGAAGAGCCAGGTGGGCACCATCTCCTATATGCCCGCCGTGTTCGGCTGTGTGTGTGCTCAGGCAGCAATTGATTTCCTCAGGAAAAATCACTAATTTTGCGCGATTTTTCAGACTATTATGGCAGAAAATAAATTACTGGAGAAACTGGAAGACCTCAAGGCGAAGTACGCTTCGCTGCAGCAGCAGTTGGCAGATCCCGAGCTGATTGCCGATATGAAGCGCTTTGTGCAGGTTAACAAGGAATATAAGGAATTGGAGCCCATTATGGCCGCCGGTGCGGAATATCGCCGCCAGGTGGAGAGCCTGGATATTGCCAAGGATATCCTCCTGAACGAGAAGGATCCCGACCTTCGCGAGATGGCCAAGGCTGAGGCTGCCGAGATAGAGGAGCGCCTCCCCAAGATGGAAGAGGATATCAAACTGCTGCTGATTCCCGCAGACCCCGAAGATGACAAGAATGCCATCCTTGAGATCCGCGGCGGCACCGGCGGCGACGAGGCGGCCATCTTTGCCGGCGACCTTTTTCGTATGTACGCCAAATATTGCGAGAAGAAGGGCTGGAAAATGGAGGTCAACTCTTTCAGCGAAGGTGCAATGGGCGGTTACAAGGAGGTGGTTTGCAAGATTTCCGGAGAGAAGGTATATGGCACTTTGAAATATGAGAGTGGAGTGCATCGCGTGCAGCGTGTACCGCAGACAGAGACCCAGGGCCGTGTACATACCAGTGCCGCTTCGGTGGCAGTTCTGCCGGAGGCGGATGAGTTTGACGTAGATCTGAATATGAACGATGTGCGCAAGGATACCTATTGCGCATCGGGTCCGGGCGGACAGTGTGTGAACACAACTTATTCCGCAGTGCGCCTGACCCATATCCCCACCGGACTGGTGGTGCAGTGCCAGGACCAGAAGTCTCAGATAAAGAACTTTGAAAAGGCTCTGGAAGAGCTTCGTACCCGTCTGTACAATTTCGAGTATCAGAAGTACATGAGCGAGATTGCCGCCAAGCGCAAGACCCTGGTATCCACCGGCGACCGCAGTGCCAAGATCCGCACCTACAATTATCCCCAGAGCCGCGTCACCGACCACCGCATAGGCTACACTATGTACAACCTGCCCGTCTTTATGGACGGTGAAATCCAGGAACTCATAGACCAGTTGCAGATAGCCGAGAATGCCGAACGGCTGAAGGCTGCAGGAGAAGAGGAATAACGGGATGGATGTCTATGATGTCATAAAGATAGCCGACTCTTTTGAGGGCGGAGTGCGCAGGACATCTTTCCAGACGTGTCCGGTTGTGTGCTCGCAGCAGATAGACATAGAGACAGAGGGTGATGTCATCCGCAGGATCCAATATACTCAGGGTTGCCACGGCAATACCCAGGGGGTTGCGAAACTCTGTGCCGGAATGAAGGTGGCCGATGTGATTGGCCGTCTCGAAGGAATCGATTGCAAGGGACGCGGCACCAGCTGCCCCGACCAGCTTGCCCGCGCCCTCAGGCAGCTATAGTTACTCCTCCACCGCCTTTCGGTAGAAGTCTTCCCGCTGCTCCTTGGACACGAGATACCGGAGCATACGCGAACTCTCCTGGAGACCGTCTTCCAGATTGCATACGAACAGGTCGTTTACATCGGCAAGGTAGAGCCGGTTATATTTAACCGACTGGTATTTCTGGCATCCGATGGTATAGTGCATGATCTTTATGGCATCCCTCTCTTCCAGGTCGTCTTTACTGAAAATGTAAAGCCCCATCTTCTTGAATTCTCCGTAAAAACCGTTGCCGCATTTGTCCACCTTGCTCTCTATGATGCGCCGCATAGGCAGCGCCATTTTCCAATACATCAACTCCTTTGCCCCTATGTAGCGGCCCTTGCCCAAACCGAACGCATATCCGTAGCGGAGTATCTGGTCGGTCTCGTAATCGCTGCGGCCTTTGGTGATGCCGGCCATATCCATAAGCAGGTCCCGCTCGGCATCGCGGCTCTCTTCCATTGCCCGCGTCACCTCTATCCCGATGCTCTTGCCGTCGGGACTTTGCAGATCGGGTCGGTCGCGGTTTTCCAGACAGTCGAATTCCCGCCCAAGCAGCGAAGCCAGGGAAATTTGAGCATACCGCTCAAAGAAACAGGTATCGAACTTGCCGGACATTCTACCAGAAGAAGATGAAGTATGCGGCCCACTTGGCCTTGACGCCATCGGCGTGGGCGATTGTCCTGTAGCCGGCGTCCTGAATCTTGCCGTCCCTTATATGACCTATTGTAGAGTAATTGGCATTCTGTACCGTACCGTCGCTCTTGATGTATCCGACAATCTGGTAATTGGCGTTCTGTACCGCACCGTCACTCTTGATGTGTCCTATGGTCTGGTAGTTGGCATTCTTTACAGTACCGTCCAGATAGAAGTGACCGATAGTGGAGTAGCTGGCATTCTGAACTCTGCCGTCGCTGCCGATGTAACCTATCGTGGAGTAGCTGGCATCGGTGATTTTCTGCCCGAATGCGTTCGCACAAGCCATAGTCAGAACCAATGTAAGCAGGATTCTCGTTTTCATGACCATAATTTCACTATCTGCAGTTAACACCAGCAGGCGAATTATCCGTTAATATTGAATATGCTAAAATACAAATATAATAATATTAACATTTCCCAAACCACTAAGCAGCTGTGGGGACGGGTACGGATATAGGTTCCAGGTCGAGGGACTCTATCAGGACATTCAGTTCGGGGTTGGATTCCTGCATAAGGAAAAGGATAATCTCTTGCATAACTTTGTTCTTTAATTTGAAGCAAAGATATGCCGCTATGTGTGCCAAATTGAGGCGCACATAATAAATTATTCTTCGAAATTTACAGTTGATACAAAATCGTCCCCCGGCTCGGGAAGGGCCTTCTTGCCGGGCACGCCCAGACTCTTGATCTGGTTGGCCGAAACAAGGATGCTCTGGCCGCTCTCTCCGAGTTTGGCCTTGCCGTCGCTGTAGGCTTTCTGGGCCTCTTCCAGCTTCTTTCCGATGGTGGCGTAGTACTTGCTGAAATCGGCCACGCGGTCTATCATACGGCTGGCGGCATCGATTATCTTCTGCTGGTTCCGAACCTGCTCTACATTGCGCCATCCAAGCACAATCATACGGACAAATGTCAGAAGGGTTTCTTCGCTGGTCACCAGCACTTTCTTGTCGTAGGCATCCCGCCAGATCCTGGGGTCGTCGTCGCAGGCCAGCTGAAGGGCGGAGTTGCTGGGGACGAACATTATCACGAAATCGGTCATCTTGTGGCCGGGACGCAGATAACTGCTGTAGTCCTTTCCGCTGAGGAGTTTGACTTGGTTGCGGATTGCCTCCACGTTGCGGCGGCGGGCATCTGTCCTGGCCTGGTCGGTGCCGGCCTCCAGATAATCGGAATAGGCTGCCAGGGAAACCTTCGAGTCCACGGCGATATCCTGATTGTCGGCAAAGTGAAGGATAAAGTCCGGTCTCATACCCTTGGAAGTATCCTCGTTCTTAATCACGAAGCCCAGCTCGTCGCGCAGGGTCGCCTCCTTGTCAAAGTCGCGCCCCTCCACCATCCCTTCGTCGGTAAGCAGGTTCAACAGGATGGTCTCGCCCCAGTTGCCCTGTATCTTCTTTTTTCCTCGCAGGGCTTCGGCCAGGTGGTCCGCCTTGTCGCCTATGGACTTTGTCTGGTCTTCCAGCTGCCGGACGGCCTTCTCGAAATTCTCCTTGAGGGCGGCGCTGGTCTCGGACTGTGTCTTCTTGTTCTCTTCAAAGGCGCTTTTCATCTCTGTGATGTCCTTGCCGAGATTTTTGGTGATGGCCTCGAAGTTCTCTTTGGCACGCTTGTCCAGCTCGGCTTCGCGCTGTTTGAGCAGCTGTTCCGTCTGTGCGGTGAGCTCTGCCTTGAGGCTTTCTGCCTGCGCCTTGAGAGCCTCTTTGTGGGATGCGCGTATATCGTCGAGATTCTTCTCGTAGTTGCGGGACATCTGTGCGATGAGTTCGTCCTTTACCTTGATCTGCTGTTCGGCAGAGCCCCTGGTGTGTTCCAGTGCAGCCTGGCTCAACTGCAGCCTGGTGCCCAGGTCGCTGATGGCGGCGTCGGCCTCCTTCTGTATTTTGACACGTTTGCCGCGCTCTATGAGGATTGTGACCAGAATGGCGATGGCGACGGCGATGACAATGGCCGCCACAACGAATTTGATGATGGGCTGTATCACGGTTTCTACTCCTTTTTGGAGCAAGGTACCGCCTATGCTGAGTAAAATTGCTGCGTACATAAGGTTACTTCTTGATTTTTTTGCCCATTTTTTTGCTGAAATCACGGGCAATGGCCACGGTGGCATCTTTCCAGCTGTACCTTACGGCCAGCACGATGAGGATTATGCTAACGAGCGGGAACAGGGTGGAGACTGTAAAGGTGTAAACGCTTTTGAGCCGGAGGAAAGCCACCAGCAGCCAGATCTGGAAGCCCAGCAGGATAAGCATCTCTATTATGCAGACCCTTACCTGCAGGATATATTGACTGCGGTAGAAAATCGCGGCAACGGCAAGCGCCACAGTGATGAACGTCAGCACCAGGAACTGGAGATGTTCCGTGAATTTTATGCTGTAGCGTACCCCTTCGTCTGTGACGGTGTAGCACATCTCCGACCAGAACAGCGACAGCATAAGGAAGGCGGCTATGCCGAGCAGTACGTTTTGCATCCTGGGCCAGGTAATCATAATCCTTGTGTTTTGACAAATGTACTAAAAAAATTAATTTTGGGACGTGGACCAGTTGCGATACATAATAGATCTGTTCGACGATGCCGACCCCGGGGTAGTTGCCGCCGTTGACAAGTATTTCCTGGAGAACGGCCCTGTGGCTCTCTCCCGCCTCCGCAGTGTCTGCAAGGGAGAACTGGACCCGGTCAAGGGTGCGATTGCCGGCAAGATGCTTGTCCGCTACAACAAAATGCTCGCCCTGCGGGATCTCCGATCGATTGCCGGGAGTGCGGCGCAGGGGCAGGAGTGTCCCCTGTTGGAAGCGGGCTATCTGGTGGGATCCCTTTCAGACGCAGCCCTGTCACGGGAGGAGTATATGGAGATGATGATGCCTCCGGTGATGGCCGTGATGGCAGAGATTTCAGAGTCCAGGACAGCCGTAGAAAACGTATCGCTTCTCAATCACGTGTTTTACAGCCAGTACGGTTTCTCTGTCTCCAGCCCGTTCGATATGACACTGGACAGCACGCTCCTGATGAAAGTGCTCGCTAGCCGCAAGGGAAGCCCTTTCGCCGTCTCGCTGTTGTATTTCATCATCGCCCGCACAGCAGGCCTGCCGGTGTATCCGCTATGCTTTACCGGTGGGTTCGTGCCGGTTTATATGGAGGGCGACAAGATTCTGTTCAACATAAACGTATTCCACAGGGGGGAGATATTCATCGAGAGCAACATCAGCAAGATGGTAGCTTCGCAGGCTTCCGCCCTGGGTGTCAACTTCGATGTCGGCGAAGCCCTTGTCAAAAAGGACCAGTCGATTCTGGTGATGTATATTGAATACCTCCAGATGCTATATTCGAATGCAGGCGAAAAGGAGGCGCAGATGGATATGGAAGATGCTGTCGAGGCGCTGGGCGGCAAGCGCTACCTCACCGTTGAATCTGACGAAGACGAGTGGTGATTTACTCCCGGGGCTCTTCGCTGCAGTATTTCTTGATTACACCGTAAGCGTCCAGGATGCCCAGTTCACCGGCCTTGCTGATGTCGATGCACCCTTTCTCTTTGTCCTTAAGGTAAATCAGCACCAGCCCGCGGTTGTAGTAGGCTTCGCCTATGTAGGGGAACTTCTCCAGTGCCCTGGTGTAGCTGGCCACGGCAGAGGGGAGGTCGTCGCTCAGGCAATAGAGGTTGCCCAGATTATAATATACATAAGGGAAATCGGGTGCAAGACGAGCGCACTGCAACATATCGTCAATGGCGGCGCTATAGTCGTAGCGGGTGTCTGAGCGGTCCTTGACCACGGTCTTGTTGGTGTTGCCGTCGGCGTCTATCGTGAGTGTCTGGACGCTGTTCTCCATACTTGCAATGAAGTCGGTCATCTCGGCCTGCAGCACTCCGCGGTTGAGGTATGAGAAGGGGTTGCCGGGATTCATATCGATGGCCACGTTATAGCTCTCCATAGCGTTGTTGAATCCCCGTGCACGCGTCAGGAGCATAGCCTTGGCAAAGTGGATATATTCGTTGCCTTCGCCCCTGCGTATCTGTTCTTCCAGGGGCTCGAGACGTTTTCTGGCACTATCTTCCGAGACGGTCTTCTCTGCGGCGAGACGTGTACTGACTGGCATCGCGGCTATGAAACTGTCCAGTTTGTCAAGAATCAGCTTGCCGCCGATGGACGAGATGCTCTCTACGGAAGAGCCTCCTTCGTCGGGAACGAATTGGAACAGCGGTTTAAGCTTTACATCCACCTCCCTGTACTGCAGCAGTTCGTTGTTGAAATTCTTCTTGGCAAAATCGGCGTCCAGTGCAAGCAGCGAGTTGAATTTCCTGGTGGTGTCGGCGAATGCTTCGTATCCTTCGTCGGTAGATGTCTTGAGTTGGTATTCGCGTACTTTCTTCTGGGCGGTGTCCCAGTCGTGCTTGCTGTCGAGCACCTTGCCCAGCATTCCCTTTGCGTACGAGCGGTTGATATAGGCTTTGGCAAAATCGGGATAGAGTTCTATGGCGCGGTCGTAGTCGTTGATGGCCTGCTGCCATTTGCCCTGCTGCATAAATACTGCAGCCCGGTTGAAGTATGCCAGTACATTCTCGGGATTGATGTTGATGACCCTGTCCAAGTCGTCCACCGCCTTTTCCGGCTCTCCCACCTGGGCGTAAATCAGCGCCCTGTTGTAGAGGGTCAGGGCGTTGCCGGGCTCCTCCCTGAGCACGGCGTCAAGGTCGCCGATAGCTTTTGTCCACTCCTTTTTCTCGTATCTGATTATCGCACGGTTGAAATATGCGAAAGTATTTGTCGAATCCAGGCTGATGGCCCGGTCGAGGTCTTCGAGGGCCTTGTCATAATCGTTCTGCAGGGCGTACAGGCGTGAGCGGCGGACGAATCCCTCCGGATCCTGGTTGTTGAGCTCGATTGCCTTGTTGTAGTCGGCGAATGCCTGAAGGGTATCGCCAAGAAACAGGTAGGAGGCTCCGCGGTTGAGGTAGGCGCTGCTCTCTTCGGGTTCCCTGCGGATGAAACTGTTGAAATCCTGCACCGCCTTGTCGAATTGCTGCGAGAGGAAGTAGGTCACTCCGCGACTGAAATAGAGCCCGGTGTAGCCAGGCCGCAGGCTCACGGCTTCCTGCAGATCGTCCAGGGCCTCTTCGTAGCGCCCCAGGCGGCTGCGGGTGATGGCCCGGTAGTGATAGGCATTGGTATAGAGTGGATTGCGCTTCAGGCTCAGGTCAAAGTCGCGCTCGGCTCCGTTCAGATCGCCCAGATTGTATTTTGCAATCCCGCGGAAAAAGAAGGCCTCTGGACCGACGGTGTCGATGCGGGAGAGTATGTTGAAATTCTCTATGGCAAGCGAGTATTTGCCGTCGGAGAGCGCCTGGCGGCCGGCATAATAGAAGTGGGCCGGGTCGTACTGGGCCCTTGACGGCACACATAGCGCCGTCAGCAATACTGCTATGACGGCGATGCGTTTCACTATCTGACGCGGAGTCTCTCTCCCACGCGGAGAATCTTGGTGGATTTGATGCCGTTGAGCTGGCAGAGCCTGGAGACGGTGGTGCCGTGCCGGGACGCAATCCTGCTAAGGGTGTCACCGCTGCGTACCTTGTAGTACTGGGCCTGGGAGGCTGCTACGGCCTGGGCCTTGGCTTCGGCTTCCTGTTTTTCTGTCTGGCCGTAGTGGGAGTAGATGTTGAAATAATCTTTCTTCAGGGTGAACAGGGCCTGTCGGAGTGCACCGTTCTCAAAATCGATCAGGCGCTCCGGGTCGAATGCCTGCCCCTTGTATCGGGTTTCGAAGTGGAGATGCGGGCCTGTGCTGCGGCCGGTGCTGCCGCCCAGCCCAATCACCTCGCCGGCCTTCACGGGTTCGCCCGGAATCGCCAGCCTCTTGGAGAGGTGTCCATAGTAGGTCTCCAGTCCGTTGGAGTGCCGCACAACTATCAAGTTGCCGTAGCCGCCGGTGCGGCTGCCGCTGGACAGGCGCACCACGCCGTCGAAGGCCACCCGTACGCTGTCGCCGGTGTCAAGCGGCAGGTCGACCCCGGTGTGGGGACGACGGCGGCGCCATTTGAAACCGGAGTGGACTTTGGTCTGGTAGGGAACCTTGAACCCGTGGGTCTCGTCCACCAGCAGCAAATCGACTTCGGCGGGTATGGAATCCTTGGGATAGCTGATGTAGGCGTGCAGGGTTTCGGTATTCCACCAGCCGTCGTAGATAGAGGTGCTGTCGATGCCCGGACGCGGGTGGGTCAGGTATTCCCAGGTCTGGTTGTCGAAAAGTATTACGTCGGTATACTTGTCTTTCGTATGGATCGTATCAATCGCAGTCCTGAGTTCTATTACGGTCTGGGTGGAGTCGGCCTCCTCTACGGGTTCTTCATCGTCGTCTTCAAAATAAACGGCGTCGTTGTCTGTCTGCGCAAGGCAGGGAAGGGCCGCAATCAGAAAGAGTATCAGGAATAGTATTTTTTTCATTCAGCTATATGCCGTTAAACAAAACAAGTCCGTATCGGGCTGGGCGGACTTGGTTAACTTTGAGCGGGAAACGGGTTTCGAACCCGCGACCTTCGGCTTGGGAAGCCGACGCTCTGCCAACTGAGCTACTCCCGCAGTGCTTGCAAATTTAATTACTTTTTTCAAATAATCTTATTAACTTTACAAAGATATCCGCTTTGCGAAATTACAATCATAAATAATACCACGTTATGTTAAAACCAAAAAAAGTCATTGACGCTTTCAAAAAGAATTTTCCCGGTAAGAAATTCAGCTATTTCACCTCTCCTGGCCGCATCAACCTTATAGGCGAGCACACCGACTACAACGGCGGTTTCGTGCTTCCGGCAGCTGTGGACAAAGGCATCAGCCTGGCCATCGCTCCCAACGGCACCGACAAGGTGAATGCATTTTCTATGGACTATGGAGAGAAGCTCACTTTCGGAATCAACGACAAGGAGAAGCCGGCACAGCAGTGGGCCTGCTATATCTTCGGTGTGGTTCAGGAGATGAAAAAAAGAGGTGCCAACCCCGGCGGCTTCGACTGTGCATTCGGCGGTGACGTCCCCCTGGGTGCGGGTATGTCTTCTTCCGCAGCACTTGAGAGCGTTTTTGGCTATGCGATTAACACTCTGTTCAAACTCGGTTTCAAACGCGAGGAACTGGCCAAGATAGGTCAGATGACAGAGCACAATTATGTGGGTGTAAACTGCGGCATCATGGACCAGTTCGCATCCCTGATGGGCAAGGAAGGCAAGGTGATTCGTCTGGACTGCCGCAGCCTCAAATACAAGAGGGTTCCCTTCAACCCCAAGGGCTACAAGATCGTGCTGATTGACACTATGGTCAAGCACAACCTGGCCAGCGGTGAATACAATGTGCGCCGTGCACAGTGCGAGGCGGGTGTGGCTGCCATCAAGAAGGACCACCCCGATGTGGAACTCCTTCGCGACGTTTCTCCCGCGCTGCTGGAGCAGTACAAGGATAAACTGGATCCGATGGTCTACAAGCGCTGCTCTTTCGTGGTCAAGGAGTCTCCCAGGCTTCTGGCCGGCTGCCGTGACCTGGCAAAGAACGACATCCCCGCTTTCGGCAAGAAGATGTTCGCTACCCACGACGGCCTCAGCAAAGACTACGGCGTGAGCTGCGAAGAGCTTGACTTTATCGTGGATGTTGCCCGCAAGTGTCCTGGCGTCGTGGGTGCCCGTATGATGGGCGGCGGCTTTGGCGGATGCGTGATTGCCATCGTCAAGAGCGGAGATGCCAAGGCTTATATCGAGGCGGTGCAGAAGGCTTACAAGAAGCAATTCAACCTCGACCCCCGCGTTATCAACGTCGCTATTTCTGACGGTGCAAAGAGATGGAACGTCCGCAAGCTGAAATAAAACACTTCGCACTGGTGAACGCTGCCGGCAACCGGGTTGTGCTCAGCAACCTTGGCGCCGGCATCGTTGCCATAGAGGTGCCCGACTCCGCCGGAGTGCGCGACAATATCGTGCTGACCTACTCCAAGCCGGAGGATTGGTATATCGACGGTCCCTGCGCCGGCAAGATTCCCGGCCGCTACGCCAACCGCATCGCGAAAGGCAAGTTCAGCGTGGGCGGCAAGGAGTATTCGCTGGCTATCAACAACGACCCCAACCACCTTCACGGCGGCCCCGGTGAGCAATGCTACGCCAACCGTGTCTGGGATGCAGAGGAGTTCGAGGGCGGTGTGCGTTTCAAACTGCACAGTCCCGACGGCGATGCCGGATATCCCGGCGCGCTGGACATCCAGGCTATATATACTTTCTCTGAAGATAACGTGTTGCGGCTGGAAATTTCGGCCGTGACCGATGCCCCCACCGTGGTGAACCTCACCAATCACGTTTATTTCAATCTCCGCGGCCAGAAGGCTTTCGGGGGCGACGGCGTGCGCAGTCATTTGCTTAAGCTCCATGCCTCCCGGTTCCTTCCGGGCGATTCCACGCTGATTCCCTACGGTGAGATGGCCCCTGTGGCCGGCACACCGATGGATTTCACCAAAGCTAAGCCGATAGGGAAGGAGCTGGATGCAGATTTCGAGCCTTTGAAATTCGGCAAGGGCTATGACCACTGCTGGTGCATAGACGGCTTCGACGGAAGTCTGCGTCCCGCAGCAGAACTCAGCTGTGCAGGCCGCAAGGTTGAGTTGCTGACAAATCAGCCCGGCGTGCAAATCTACACCGGTAACTGGCTCTCGGGCTGTCCCGACTCCCCGGACGGATACAAGTACAAGGATTACGACTGCGTGGCGATGGAGTGCCAGGCCTTCCCCGACTCTCCCAACAAACTGCAGTTCCCATTCCGGCCCTTGCTGCCGGGCGAGACCTACTGCAACATTATCGAGTGGAGGTTCACGGCAGAGTAGAAGTCGCTCCAATACGCAAAAAACATCTTCGCTCCGGGCCAGGGAGAACATACAACCCCTGTTCCCTACGTGAAGATTTTTTTTGCTATTCCGCGACTTCCTATCTTCTGATAGATATAGTCATTCCGTCGCGAAGGGGCAGCATAAGGCTGCGGAAGCGGTTGTCTCCGGCAACCATTTCATTGAATTCCAAGATACCGGCGCTCTGGACATCCCGGGGCGCCGGTTCTTCTATGACCTTGCCGTCCCAGGTGGTGTTGTCGGCGATGATGACGCCGCCGGGGCGCACCTTGCCGGATGTCAGGCGCCAGTAATCGGGATACTGCCGCTTGTTGGCATCGATATAGATAAGATCGTAAGCATTGTCCAGTTCGGGAAGGATGACCAGGGCATCGCCCAGCAGCAGATTGACCTTGTCTGAAATGCCTGCCTTGCCATAGCCTTCGCGGATGATGTCCTCCAGTTCGTCGTTGATTTCAATGGCATCTATGCGGCCGTCCGGTGCAAGGCCCTCTGCCAGACAGACGGTGGAATAGCCGGTAAACACCCCCAGTTCCAATATGCACCGCGGGGCGACCATCCTGGAGATTGCACTCAGCAGACCGCCGGCCTCCCTGCCGCAGAGCATACGGGCGCGGCTGGTACGGATGTGCGTCTGGCGTTCAATCCACTTCAGGGCGTCGAGGCTTTCGGGAAGCGACGAATGGTTAAGGCAATACTCTTCTATGGTCATTTCTATCTGTATATCAGGCGGCTGATTTTGTCTTCCGCATAAGTCTCCCGCGCCACGCGTTGAAGCTGTTCAGAAGTGACTGCCTGCAGTCTTTTGCGGAACAGTTCGGAGGTGGGATACTCCCCGAAGCGCACTATGCTGCGGGCAATTGAGAGAGCCTGTGCCTCTCCATATTCAGAGGCGATGGCGTTCTGGGCCAGCATCTGCTTCTTTGCCGCCTTGAGCGCGGCATCGCTAAGGGACACCTCGCGTATCTTGCGCAGTTCCTTCATCACCAGGTCGGCGCACTTATCCACATTGTCCTTGTCGCAGCCATAATATACCAAAGCCACACCGGCTGTGGAATACCTTACATATGAGGCGTCAACGTGATATACCAGAGCCTTTTTCTCGCGCAGGGAACTGTTCAGGCGGGAGTTGCTGGCGGGGCCGCCCAAAATGTTGGTGAGCAAGGTCATCGCCATCCTGTCGGGATGGCCGAAAGGGTAGGCGCGCGTGCCCAGGATGCAGTTGGCCTGATGGAACTTGCGTGTCTTGTCCACATTGAAGAATTGCTCGGCAGGTTTCTTGGTGACAGACGCCGGAGCCTTGGACCCTTCGAAATACGGAGCGTATTTGTCCAGCAGTTTCCCTACCATCTCAACAACGGCAGCCTGATCCAGGTCGCCGACCACTACGAAACTCATATTTGCGGGGACGTACCGTTCACGCACAAAAGCGCGGATGTCGTCGGAAGTTATCTGCTTGAGCGATGCGGCGGTGCCCAGGATGGTCCTGGAAAGGGGATGCCCCTTGAAAAGCAGTTTTTCGTAGTCTTCAAAAATGAAGTCGGCCGGATTGTCCAGACACATATTTATCTCGTCGGCCACCACGTTCTTCTCTTTCTCCAGTTCGTCTTCGTCAAAGAGCGAGGTGAATACGATTTCAAAAGAAAGGTCGATGGCTTTGGCAATATCCTCCTTGAGGACTGTGCAATAGACCACGGTTTCTTCTTTGGCGGTGTAGGCGTTCATATCGCCGCCCAACTTTTCCAGACGGTCGTTGATGCTGCGGGCAGAGCGTTTTTCGCAGCCACGGAATATCATATGCTCTGTAAGATGGGCCAGGCCGTGCTTGCCGGCGGGCTCGTTGGAAGTGCCGGCCTTGATGCACAACGCGCAGTATGCCACTGAAGAATTGGTCTTCTTGAAGGCGACTTTCATACCGCTGGCCAGCGTAAAAACTTTATTCTCCATATTCTCTTTTTCCACGGTGCAAAATTAATATTATTTCGTACTTTTGTAGAATATGGGACAATTCATTGTATCGGCAAGGAAATACAGGCCGGCGACGTTTGACAAGCTGGTAGGCCAGGAAAATATAGCACGTACGCTCAAGAACTCCATCGTGAGCGGACAGTTGGCGCACGCATACCTTTTCTGCGGCCCGCGCGGCGTGGGCAAGACCAGTTGCGCCCGTATTTTCGCCAAGACCATCAATTGCTCCAACCCCGGCCCCGATATGGAGCCGTGCGGCGAGTGCGAGTCGTGCCGTTCATTTGCCGAGGGGCGTTCCTATTGCATCCACGAACTTGATGCCGCCAGCAACAACTCGGTGGAAGATATCCGTACCCTTACCGACCAGGTGCGCATCCCGCCGCAGATAGGCCGCTACAGCGTATACATCATAGACGAGGTGCATATGCTCTCGCAGGCAGCCTTCAACGCTTTCCTGAAGACGCTGGAAGAGCCGCCGGCATATGCGGTATTCATACTCGCCACCACCGAGAAGCACAAAATCCTCCCCACGATCCTATCCCGCTGCCAAACCTATGATTTCAACCGTATAAAGGTAGAGGACATAGTTCGCAACCTCAAGGAGATAGCGGCTTCGGAGAATGTCACGGCAAGCGACGACGCCCTTCACATAATCGCCCAGAAAGCCGACGGAGCGATGCGTGACGCCCTCACGCTGTTCGACCAGACGGTGGCATTTTGCGGTGGGGAGATAACCTACGACAAGGTGATCGGCATCCTGAACGTGCTGGACTACGATTACTATTTCCGTCTTACCGATATGCTGCTTGCGGGAGATTTCGCGCAGGCTCTGGTGCTCTTCGACGAAATCCTCTCCAAGGGGTTCAACGCCCTGCACTTCATATCGGGATTGAGTTCCCACCTGCGCGATCTGATAGTGTGCAGGATGAGTTCTTCGCGCAGCCTGTTGGAGATGGCCCCCACCATCGCCTCAAAATACGATGAATACGCCCGGAAGTGCTCAATGGAGTTTCTGTACAAGGCGCTTGAGATATCCACCGGATGCGAATCTTCATACAAGGCCTCCGGGAATCCCCGGCTGCTGATAGAGTTTGCGCTGATCAAGATGGCGCGCATCTGCGCTGCTCCGGTCGCAGTCGCCGCAACAACCGCCCCGGCCGCAACACAGGTTGCACCGGCTGCATCTGCAACCCCGGCTGCGCCCGCAGCTCCAGTTGCGGCACCTTCCGCTGCTGTTTCTTCTGCCGCGCCCGCATCTGCTTCTGCCAAGCCTTCAACTCCTGCTGCCCCTGCAACTCCTGCAGCCCCTGCAGCCCCTGCAGCCACAGCCACCCCCGCAAAGGCCCCCAGGCCCAAGGCGGTGCCGACGCTCTCCATAAGTGATATGATGAGCAAGGCGGGCGATGCCTCCCCGGCAGCCGCCCCTGCATCGGGGGAGGGCGGAAAACCGGCGGAAACCGATGTTCCGATAACGCCCCAGGTGTTGGAAGAGGGGTGGAAGGAGTTTCTGGCCACGGTCAAGGCCCCCAACCTGAGAGCCAATCTTGCCAAGAATACCCCCGTTTATTCTGCCGAAGAGAATACAGTCACTCAATTCGTGGCAAGCGAGTTGCAGAAAAACTGGATTGTCGAGCAGCGCCTGCCCGCTCTGCAGTCGAGTCTGCGCAAGGCTTTGGGCAACAGCAAGGTACGCCTCAAGATAGAGGTGCTGCCCCAGCAGGAACAGGACGGTTCTTCCCAGCCGTATATGCCCACAGAGGTGGCAAAGGCTATGATGAACGATTCTGAAAAGGTGGCCGAGTTCGGGCGGGAATTCGAGTTGGAGGTGTCGTAAGAAGCCGATAATTTGTATTTAAGATGAAACTTTATACCGTCAATCTTGTCAAGAAATATGGAATGCGCACCGTTGTAAAGGGTGCGTCGATAGAGGTCGAGCAGGGAGAGATCGTAGGCCTTCTGGGGCCGAACGGTGCCGGCAAGACCACCAGTTTCTATATGATAACCGGTCTTGTCAAACCCAATTCGGGCAAGATCTTCCTGGGAGATGAGGAAATCACCAATCTTCCGATGTATCGTCGGGCCCAGAAGGGGCTCGGATACCTGGCGCAGGAGGCGTCGGTGTTCCGCCGTATGAGCGTGGACGACAACATCCTCTCCGTGATGGAGATGAACAATATCCCCAGGGAGACGCGTCAGCAGCGGCTCGAAGAGCTTATAGGCGAATTCGGTTTGGGAAAGGTACGCAAGAGCCTGGGCATCCAGCTTTCCGGAGGTGAGCGGCGGCGCTGCGAGATAGCCCGTGCGCTGGCCACCAACCCCAAGTTCATCTTGCTGGACGAGCCATTTGCCGGAGTCGACCCCATTGCGGTGGAGGATATCCAGCACATAATCGCCCACCTGAAGACCCGCAATATCGGTATCGTGATTACCGACCACAACGTGCACGAGACACTGGCCATCACCGACCGCGCCTATCTGCTCTATGACGGTGAGATTCTGGAAAGCGGCACACCCGAGCAACTGGCGTCCAATCCCGATGTCCGGCGCAAATATCTGGGACAGAACTTCGAACTTCGCAAGGCGGTACTCCACAAACGTCCCGGCGAAGAACTGTAATCCTATGTTCTCCCTGGCCCGGAGCGAAGCTTTTTCGTAGCAGCGAATGGATGAACTAAACGTTTTCTTTTGATATTTCGCACCCCCGGCAACTGGTGCAGCCGAGGTCGGCGCAGTCGGGATTGGCCTTGTTGTGCTTCTTGCCCCACAGACGCAGTTCCTCTTCCTTTGCGCACACGATGCCCCGTTTGCGAAGTTCCTTGTTGTGGGCGATTTCGCCGTCGGGAAACTTGCCGTCCTTGCGGAATACGATGTTGAAGCACAGTCCGAAAACGCACAGTGCCACAATTGCCACAGCCAGGAGGAACACTTTCATATCGCTACAGACACTTGAATGCAGGGGCCAGGGGTTTGCTGCTCACCGTGAGCATCTGAGGAATCTGCATAAGTTTGAAGGCGGATGCGTGGCGAAGCGATATGGCGCGTCTGGCGGCAGCCTTGTCGGGGAATGATGCCTCGACCTCTTCTTCGCTCAAACCTTCTTCGTTGAGGGCGTGGAGCACGCGGTCCAGAATTTCATAGGGAGGCAGCGAATCGCTGTCTTTCTGTCCGGGCTTGAGCTCTGCAGATGGAGCCTTGGTGAGGATATGCTCAGGAATGCGCTCGCCATCGCGGTTAATGTAGCGGCAGAGCTCATATACCTGAAGCTTATACAGGTCGGCAATCACCATAATGGCTCCGGCAAGGTCGCCGTAAAGGGTGCCGTAGCCGCAGGACAGTTCGCTTTTGTTGGAGGTGTTGAGCACCAGCGCATTGAACTTGTTGGAGTAGGCCATCAGTATGAGACCGCGGATGCGGGCCTGGATATTCTCCTGCGCGGTGGTCCACTGTCCGTCGGCAAAGAAATGGGCAAGGGAGGCCATTATGGAATCGTAAGCCGGTCTTATGGGAATGGTCTCACTGCTGATGCCCAGATTGGCGGCCAGCTGTTCTGAATCGCTGATTGAGTGGGATGTGGAGAACTCGCTGGGCATCATAATGCCGTGGACATTCTCTGCCCCGAGGGCATCTGCGGCCAGTGCAGCCACCAGTGCCGAATCTACACCGCCGGAGAGGCCTATCACGGCTTTGGACATCCCGGCACCTGCAAAGTAACTGCGGATCTTGGAGATGAGTGTCTCATAGACCGACTCTATGAGGATGTCGGGCTCGAGTATCATAGCTTAAAAGATAAAGGTGTCGCTGATGGCCCTGTTGTTATATACCTTGGTAATGATGTCGGCGAAAATATT
>CACYEB010000153.1 GCA_902773305.1 uncultured Bacteroidia bacterium | reverse complement strand
GCAACCCTTTCGCGACGGGAAAAGCTATGCTCAGTGGCTCTCCTGCCAGACAGGCCGTGAAACGGCCACAGGCTTTGGCCTGGCGACACATTTTTATAATCTGCAAACCGGCAGCGTACCATCCGATGCAGCGAAACTCTGCACGGTGATGGACTTCGTGGCGATGAGCCTGTGCGGGAATAAAGAACCGGTTTGCGAACCATCCAATGCCGCCAGCCTGGGCTTTTTTGATAAGCGGAAATTACAATTTGACCGTGGCGCCCTCTCCAAGGCGGGCATCGATGCGTGCATCCTGCCCGAGGTACGTCCTGCCGGAACCGTGGTCGGCTCCTGTCGAGGTATCCCCGTCACGGTGGCTATCGGTGACAACCAGGCGGCTTTCCTGGGCTCGGTAAAGGACAAGGCCTCTTCTGTGCACGTCACCATAGGTACCAGCAGCCAGATATCAGTCTATACCGACAGTTATATCGAGGTTCCGTCGCTCGATACCCGTCCGTTGCCTGGTGGCGGATACATCCTTGTGGGCGCAGCTCTTTGCGGCGGTGCCTCGTTTGCGATGCTGAAGGATTTCTATGCGAAAGTGGTTGGACAGTTCACAGGGAAATGTCTGTCAGACAAGGAAATCTATGACAAGATGTGCCAGAATGCCGCTGATGAAACCGACGGTCTTGCGGCGCGCACTACATTTGAAGGGACCCGTCTGGACCCGGCTCTGCGTGGCCAAATCTCCGGCATAGACCTTCACAACCTCACACCTGACCGTCTGACTACGGCTCTTTTGAAAGGTATCTGTCGGGAGCTTAGGGACTTTTACGAACAATTGCCTGAGTATATCCGCCGTCGCCGAAGCTATGTCACAGGCTCGGGCAATGGCCTCAGGAAGAATCCGCTGCTGCAGAAACTGCTCTCACAAGCCTTCTGCCTGCCGCTGGAGTTGACCTCGAATACAGAAGAAGCCGCCCTTGGGGCGGCTCTGTCTGCCTTGATCAAATAGACCGTTAAAGGTTGCGCAATGGCGCCAGGCGCAGATTTCTGACGTTGAACCCCTGGACATCGAAAGCCAGTTCGTCCACAGAAAGACCGTAGCGGTCGTCTATCATTGTGCGCTGGCCCGCTATCTCCACATCTATCAGCGAGCCACCCCACTTGGGTTCTCCCTTGACGATGATGCGGACTTCAAAAGGCTCTTCCAGCCCGCGGATATTCTCTATGGCATAGTTCCAGGCGTTGTACGGGAGTCCGCCCTCGCGCAGGGACATCTGACGGCTGCCGTCGTCAGAGAACTGTGCCCGGCATTCGGCGGCGTCCAGATTCCATTGGCAGGACCTTTCTCCCCGGCCGAAATGCAGCGACAGGGTGCCGTCCGCTGCCGGTTCCACATTAAACGTCAGCATAAATGAGCGGCAGCCGGTTTCAAACCGGTCGCCATTCCCAATCCTCTTCGCCAGTCGCCGGGCAGAGTAGGTGAGCGGCATCATCTCAGGCATGAAGCGGGTACCGATGACACCGTCGGGATACTGAATAAGTTCACGTACCACCAGTGGGCCGCCCCAATGGCCGTTGACCCTGACCCATCCGGCCGACAGATACCTGCCGTCGTCAATCCGGCATATGCTGGGCACGCACAGGCCGTCGTAAAAGTCCAGTCCTTGGGCGGCAAGATCCTCGTAGGCGTCGATGCCGGCTTCAAGAGGCTTTCTCCACATATTCGTGAAGCCGCCCACGATATATTCCCATCCGCCCCAGTTGAAGAAGAAGGTGCAGTCGCCTCCCGGAGGGAAATCCTCACTGATGCAGGTCCACGGGCCGCGCAAGTCTTCTGCCGTCCAGGTGCCGCGCGAGGCATAGTTGGCCAGCATACACAGCCGTCCGTCGTGGTCGTAATAAATGGTCGGATTCTCTGAAGGATGGATTATTATCCGTGATTTTTCAAAATTGCCGATGCCGTCCCGGCTTACGCTGAAGGTGCAGCCGGAGGGGACCAGGCTGTCCAGGGCCTCGAACGGAATGACTTCGCTGCAGCCGTGCTCGCGGATATAAGCCCATTCCCTGGGCGAAGCGGTCTGCTCGTATGGATATAACCTGGAAGTGTGCATTCCGTAGCTTATCATAAGTGAGTCGTGCCATACAAATGGTACTCCCGTGCCGAAAGTTTCCCATTGCTCCTCGATAGGGGTGGCGGCTTCGTGCTCTGTCCAGTGCCTGAAATCCGGGGTCGAGAGATGCTCGAAATAGTGCCCGCCGCGGCCGAACTTGCTTTGATGACCGCGCCTGTCCAGCAGGTAGAATACGTGATAGCGCCCTTTGTGCCAGATGGTTGCCACATCACCGACCCAGGCGTTGTGTCCGCGCGGGTTAAAATATTGTGCCTCTTTATACTCCTTCTTGGTTGCGGGCAGTTCTGTCGCTTCCAGGCAGGGCGAATACAAGTTGACTTCTCCGACATAGTGATGGTCCCAAACCAATGCTGCACCGACCTCGGGCCTCGGATATCCGAACGCATAGTCGCGGTCCGCGAGCCGTCCGTCAATATACATTTCCCAGGCGACTCCGGTAAACTGAAACACCACATTGTGTCTCCCCCACGGGCTTTCAAGCAGTCCCAGGGGCATACCTATTGTCATTTGGCCCGCACCCTCCGGCGGGTATAACGTGAGTGCCGCTTCCAGCACGGGGACACGTCCGTCTGCCATCGGTCCGGCTGGATAGTTCTGCTTTGAGATGTCCTTGGGGGAATGCTGCCGCAACTTCACAGACAGCACTCCGGGGATAGACATTATCTCGGCGTCACCTTCAAAATCGGCCAGGGTGATAGAAGAAATAATGGTAAATCCATCTTCGGCATTGATGACGGATGTTGTAGCCGCAGTCGTATCAAAAGAGACCTCATCACTGCGCAGCAGGACCTTGCTCCCATCTTCGCAAGCCGTTGCCAGAACAGCAAATGACAGGGACAGGAGTAACAGATATCGTTTCATCAAAGTAAAAAAGAAAGATTGTTGCGTAAAGGTAATCATTTAATTAACTTTGTAATCTATGAACTACATCAAGACGGATATAGAGGGACCGGTTATTATCGAGCCCAGAGTCTTTGGCGACGGCAGAGGTTATTTCTTTGAGAGTTTCCGTGCAGACGATTTCAAGGCAAATGTGGCCGATATCGATTTTGTACAGGACAACGAATCTTGGTCGCAGCGGCGCGGCGTGCTTCGCGGATTGCATTTCCAGAAGGGCGAACATGCTCAGGCCAAGCTGGTGCGGGTGGCGCGCGGTGCCGTGCAGGATGTTGCAGTAGACATGCGGGAGGGTTCCGCCACCTTCGGGAAATATATTTCGGTTATTCTGTCAGCCGAAAACCACCGAATGTTCTACATCCCCCGCGGGTTTGCCCACGGCTTTGCCGTGCTCGAAGACGACACGCTCTTCCAATACAAGTGTGACAATTACTATGCCCCGGGTGCAGAGGGTTCTTATCGTTGGAACGATCCCGCTTTCGGCATCGGGTGGCTGCTTGAGCCCGGTGAGATAATCCTCTCGGACAAGGATGCCGCCGCACCGTTTTTATCCGACTGATATGTACAGGGCGCTCGCGTGGCTGATTGTCGCTCCGTTGTATGTGTTCTCGCTGCTTCCGCTGAGAGTGCACTATCTATTCGGGCATCTGCTGACCTGGCTGCTGCGCGACGTTTTCAAGTATCGCCGTCAGGTGATAGATACCAACCTGAAGGGTGCATTTCCCGGCTTGGATGATGTCGTCCGCCGCAAAATAGCCAGCGACTATTACAGGCATCTGGGTGAGGTCATAGTAGAAATCGTATGGTCTATGACGCGTAGCGGGCACCATATCCGCAGCAAGGGATTCTATAGCGTCGATCCCGAGGGAGAGCGAATCCTGAACGAGGCCTACGTCGGCAGCGCGCCGCTTGTGGTGCTGCTCTCGCACACCGGCAACTGGGAGATCGCCAGTGATTTAACCGCATATATGAAGAATCCTGCATTTCGGCCGCAGGATATGACAGTGGCATATCAGACCCTTCACAGCCGGCTGTCGGAGCAACTTTTCCTTGTGCTCCGCCGCCATCGCCTCAAATCCAAGGACAGCCTGGTCCCTTCGCACAAGATCCTCAGGATGATGTTGGAGAGGGACAGAGAGCCGCGGGTCTATTTCTTTATTGCCGATCAGTATCCATACGGTGGTGTATATCAGACAAATACATTTTTGGGCCTGGAGACGGAATGGTTTACGGGCGCAGAGGCGGTCGCCCGCAAACTTCATCTTCCGGTATTTTACATTTATCTCAACCGGGAGCAAAGAGGCCGATATGTCATTAAAATTTCTCAAATTTGTTCCGATGCTTCTCAAACCGTGCCGGGCGAGGTGACGGACGCCTATGCCGGAATGCTGGAGCGGGACATACTTTTCGAAAGGGATAATTGGCTTTGGAGCCACCGCCGCTGGAAAAACCTGTGGCCTTACAATTGTAGGGAGGAAAAAGAAATTAATTCATAATATGAAGACAACACTCAAACTTATGCTTGCGGCCGCACTGATTCTGGCCGCGCAGAGCGCTCCGGCGCAAATGCTGAAGCAGGGCGGCAGCGCACCTGCCGGCTCTGTGGTTTATTCCCTTCCCGTGACTTCGATCACATTCAAGGTGGATGCTGTCAGGGAGGATTTCATAGCAGGTCCCTATGCGGCTTACGCAAAGAAATATATGGGCAGTGAAGCCCGCACCTCGAACGAGGTGACATATTACCTCAAATCTATACAGCTGGTGCCTTATCTCGAGGCCGATCCCACGGTGCGTTATGCGGTGAATCTCAGGGGGAGGAGCGCCGATTTCATGACCCTCTGTTCGCAGGGACTGGTGGTGGCCTCCGACAGCTATACCGGCAAGGAAGAACTCTGGCGTTTCCCATCTCTTGCGGGTAACGACCAGTTTGCCGGCAAGGATGTGGGGAACAACCTTTCCACTGCCACCACGACCCTCTACAAGACGGTCAAGTCTGCAAACGGCTACGAGCGCGTGGCGGTTTCCCAAAGCCAGGTCGTAGAGAAGTCGGCAGAAAAAAAGGCCGCCGAGACAGCTGCAACCATTTTCAAACTGCGCAGTATGCGGATGGCGATAGTGACCGGCGATACTGACGCCACCTACAGCGGCGAGGCGATGGCGGCTGCCATCCGGGAGCTGCTGAGGATGGAAGAGGAATATATGAGCCTCTTTTACGGAACCACCGTAGAGTCTGTGCAGACGATGAATTTTGATGTAGTTCCGCAGGCCGACCGCCGCGAGCAGAAGTATGTGGCATTCCGCCTGTCCGACACAGAGGGCCTGCTGCCGTCCAGCAATCTGTCCGGCCGTCCGATAGTGCTGGATCTGGAGCTTGACGACTTGATTGCAACCAGGGATGGCAGCCGCGGCGACGGTATTTACTACCGAATTCCCCGAACAGCTACGGCACGCGTGGTTGACGGTGGCAATATGCTGCTTCAGACCCGCATACCCATTTATCAGTTCGGTGAGACCCTGTCGTTTCCGCTAAAATAGAACAATCATTATCGAAACCAATATGAGCAGTATAGCCAATCTTAAACCTGAGAGAGTCTGGAAGCATTTCTATTCTCTCACACAAGTGCCCCGCCCCAGCAAGAAAGAAATCAAGGCGGTGGAATTCATCGAGAAATTCGGCCGTGACAACAAACTGGAGACCTACCGGGATCCACTGGGCAACGTAATCATCAAGAAACCGGCAACTCCGGGAATGGAGAACCGTAAGGGGATAATCCTTCAGAGCCACCTTGATATGGTGCCCCAGAATAACGCCGACACCCCTCACGACTGGGAAAAGGACCCCGTGGAGGCATACGAATATGAGATAGACGGCGAAAAGTGGGTCAAGGCCCGCGGCACCACCCTGGGCGCCGACGATGGTATGGGCGTAGCTACGGCGATGGCCGTCCTGGAGGCAAAGGATTTGAAGCACGGCCCCATCGAAGCGCTTTTCACCATAGACGAAGAGACCGGAATGACCGGTGCATTCGGCTTGGAGAAGGGCAAACTCAAGGGTGGTATATTGCTCAATCTGGACTCTGAGACTGAAGGGGAGATTTATGTCGGCTGTGCCGGTGGTCTGGATGCACACTTCAGTTTTCCCTACCGGGTAGAGAAGGCCCCCAAAGACTTTAAATTCTTCAAGGTAACCGTCAAGGGGCTTCGCGGCGGCCACTCCGGTATGGAAATCAACGAGGGCCGCGGAAATGCCAACAAGGCTATGGCCCGTGCCCTGGTGCCGATACTGCGCGATATAGACGGCCGTCTGGCTTCTGTCTCAGGCGGCAATTTGCGTAATGCCATCCCGCGTGAATGTGTTGCGGTGGTCGGAGTTCCGGCGGCCAGGGTCGATGACCTTAAAGAGATAGTAAGCTATACCTGCGATGCCATAAAAAAAGAAATAGGCAGCGTGGACTCCGATTTCGATATGTTCCTGGAACCCCACGCCGCAGCGCGCGTAATGCGGGGCGGCGTCGCTCTCAGGATGGCAAAGGCGGTGCTCGGCTGCCCCAACGGTGTGGCCCGTATGAGTGCTGACGTTCCGGGCCTGGTAGAGACATCCAACAATTTGGCGATGGTCCGTTCGAACGGCCGTACGATAGAGATAGACTGCCTTCTGCGCAGTTCTGTGGACAGTGCAAAGAATTATCTGGCAGAGAGTATGCGCAGTGTGATGGAACTTGCCGGAGCAGAAGTTGAGTTCAAGGGTGGCTACAGCGGCTGGCAGCCCGACATGAAATCGCCCATCCTGGCCACTATGAAAAAAGTCTACAAGGATATGTACGGCAAGGAACCCAAGGTTATGGCTATCCACGCTGGTCTGGAGTGCGGCATCATCGGCGCCACATACAAGGGACTTGATATGGTCTCCATCGGCCCGACCCTTTGTTCGCCCCACTCACCGGACGAGAGGGTGAATGTAGCCTCTGTCGGCAAGTTCTGGGACTTTGTTGTCAAGGTCCTGGAAAATGTTCCCAAGAATTAATAACCAATCATAGATAAAGATATGTTCAAAGGACAACCCAAAGGTCTGTTCGCCCTTGCGCTTGCCAATACAGGTGAGCGTTTCGGCTACTACACGATGCTCGCCATCTTTACGCTCTATATGCGCTCCAAATTTGGCTGGGATGAGAATACGGCAGGGCAGGTGTATGCAATTTTTCTGGCAGGCGTGTACTTCATGCCGCTGTTGGGCGGTATAATAGCCGACAAGATAGGATATGGCAAATGCGTCACCACAGGTGCTTTCGTAATGATTGCCGGTTATCTTGCGCTGGCTGTCCCGATGGCTACGCAGCAGATTGACAAATGGACTCTGTTCGCTGGCCTGGCATTCATTGCAATAGGGACTGGATTATTCAAGGGGAACCTGCAGGTGCTGGTGGGCAATCTGTACGATGACCCGAAATATGCGGCCAAGCGCGACAGCGCATTCAGCCTGTTCTATATGGCAATAAATATCGGTGCCATGTTCGCCCCCGCTATGGCCAAGGCGCTCTATATGCCTTTCCTGAACAGGGCCGGCTATGCCGAGTTTGTCCCTATCGACAGTGCTACCGAAACATTTGGTACCGGGGCAGGAGACTATCTTCAGACATTGGGCAGCGGCTACCGCCTTTGCTTTTATGTAGCCTGCGCGTCGCTGGTGTTGTCTCTGCTTATCTATTTCTTCTGCCGTCCGTGGTTCAAGCACGCCGATGTCAATACCAAGCAGGCCAAGGCTCAGGATATTAAAGTCCTGGAACTGACACCCAAGCAGACCAGAGACCGCATCGTGGCCCTGCTACTTGTTTTTGCAGTGGTCATATTCTTCTGGATGGCCTTCCACCAGAACGGCTCGGCGCTCACTTTCTTTGCAGACAAATATACCAAGCTTAACGGCATCACCGGTTCAACGCGCATCTGGTTCAACATCTGGGCGCTGGCTCTCATTGCCGTTTCTGTTTACACACTGTTTTCCATTTTCCAGAGCGAAACCAAAAGGGCCCGTATCATCTCGGCGGTTGCTACGATTGCCCTGTGGATCGGAGCGATACTGCTCTATTTACGTATGCCGGATCCCTACAATGCGGTCACTTCCGACTTCCAGCAGTTCAATCCGTTCTTTGTGGTAGCGCTCACCCCCCTGTCGGTAGCGGCTTTCGGTGCACTCGCCAAGAAAGGGAAGGAGCCCTCTGCTCCGGTCAAGATCGGCCTTGGTATGTTGCTGGCCGCCGTAGGGTTCGGGGTAATAACTGCTGCTTCCACCAATCTGATATCACCGATGGATTTGGGTGACAAATCCCAGAGTATCCTTGACCCGCACTGGCTTATCGGCACGTACTTCACCCTCACCGTGGCCGAGTTGCTTCTGAGTCCTATGGGCATAAGCTTTGTGAGCAAGGTGGCTCCTCCCAAATACAAGGGCCTTATGATGGGTGGCTGGTTTGCCGCAACGGCAATCGGTAACTACCTGAGCAGGATTCCTTCCGCTCTCTGGAAGAAGATACCGCTGATGGCCAACTGGGCAATCCTTATCTCCCTCTGCGTCGTGGCAGGTCTAATAATGTTCATCCTGCGCAAGAAGCTCGAGGCTGCAACTGCCGACGCTTAGGGCACGATGGATGTTGCGATAGTGATACTCAACTGGAACGGCCGCTCCCTTATGGAGCGGTTCGTCCCGGTTTTGAAAAAAAATATCCCCAGGGACAATTGTTTCATAGTGGTGGCCGACAATGCCTCCACAGACGATTCCCTGCCGTGGCTTCAGGCCAATCACCCTGATATAGAGGTGATCGCACTCGAGGAGAACTTTGGTTTTGCCGGTGGCTACAACCGTGCCTTGCGGCTGATAGAGGCTGATTATTATGTACTCCTGAACAGCGATGTAGAGGTTTCGCCAGGCTGGTTGGATACGCTCATCGCGTTTATGGAAGACAATCCCGATGCTGGTGTCTGCCAGCCGAAGATACGTTCGCTCTCAAACCGCGACTTCTTTGAATATGCAGGCGCTGCCGGCGGTTATATCGACCGTTTCGGCTATCCTTTCTGCCGCGGGCGCATCCTCTCCAACATCGAGAAGGACGAGGGACAGTATGACGAAGAGCAGCAGTGTTTCTGGGCCAGCGGGGCGTGTATGATGGTGCGCAGTGATTTGTACCACTACCTTGGAGGCCTGGACGAATTGTTTTTTGCCCATATGGAGGAAGTGGATTTCTGCTGGAGGGCCAAGTTGGCGGGGCATCAGGTGTGGGCGGTGCCGCAGGCGGTGGTGTACCACTTGGGCGGAGCCTCGCTGGATAATGCCAGTCCCCGTAAACTGTATCTTAACTATCGTAACAGCCTTCTTATGTTGCAGAAGAATCTGCCGGTCAGCGAGCGTTCCCATATCATGCGTACCAGAGGGGTTTTGGATTTCTGCTCTTCGGTAGTATATCTTCTCTCAGGCCGTTGGAGTTATTTCAAGGCAGTCCGTAGGGCAAGACGCGATTTCAGGAAACTTAAAGATCATATTGAGGTATCGTCTTTCAGCGAGGACGGTAATGATATGGGTCTCTTCTACGGTAGCATCATATTCCGTTACCTGCGCTCCTTCGGCCGACTCACTTTCGACCGTCTGAAGTTCTAAGGTCCGCAACAGCAAACAAAAACAGGAACATCCGTACGGGTGTTCCTGTTTTTGTTTGCTGTGTACCGTTTACTTTTTCCAGCAGAAGATTGCGCAGTCGCCCTCTTCAAGATAGAGTTCGGCAGACTTGCCATCCAATGGCGTGATGCTGCCGTCGCGGTTCACAACCTGAACTTTCTTCTCGAAGCCGATGCGGTAGTCATAACCCTTTGTATTGGAGCAGTTGACCAGCATCAGATATTCGTAGTCACCGTTTTCTATCATCGATACAAGCGTACGGCATCCGTTGGCATTGAAAGATGACAAAGGATAAGGATAATCGGTGAGTTTGGTGCCGCCGTAAGGAACGGTCTCTGCAAAGCGGACCAATTTTACGTTGCAGCCAACGAAGACACCCGCACGGGCCTGCAACTCTTCGTTCATCTCCTTGACAACATTGTAGGTTGCGGTTTTGAGACCTTCGTCACTTATTGGTGCCTCGTGGAAATCCCACTGGGTGCCGGTAGGCAGCCAGTAAGTGAAATACTGGAGACACTGGGCACCGTAGGCCAGATTGGTGTACATTTGCAGACGCAGGTCGGCAAGTGTCGGCACCGGATAATCGCTGTGTGCGGTCGCCAGGGCAAAAGCCCAGAAGGGGAGTTTCGCCGCCTGGGACTCACTGCGGATAGCCTCAAGACTGAACCACCACTCATCGTGGATTTTATATTCACCGTTCTTGAAGGTTATAGGGTAGAAGTCGAATGAAACCTGCTCTGGCTTGACCTTCTCGATGAAATCGTG
>CACYEB010000152.1 GCA_902773305.1 uncultured Bacteroidia bacterium | reverse complement strand
TGTGCTCTCCGTCTTCAGCTGTCACGGTCAGGGATTCGCAGGCGGTGAAGTCCACAGGAGTCCTGCCGCTTGTAATATCTATACTTCCGGCGCGTATCCTGGCCTTTTTACTGACTTCGTAAGAACCGGTCATATTCGTCATATCCGCACCGTCCGGAAAAGTTATCATAAGCAGTCTGCAACCGCGGATCGCCCTGGGGGTGACGGTCAGGGTCTCAGTAAGTGACGGGTTAGACGAAGAAAAGAAGCGTACTGCGGTCAGTTCGCACTCAGTGGATTTGGGCCCGGAGGGTCTGCCTGCCTGTGTGACCGTGATTATTCTGGATATGTCACCAGAGGCGATGGTAACCTCACCTGAGCGGGAAGTTTCATCCGTATTCTCGCCGCAGGTGACGGTCATAGTCACAATTTCGTCCGAACCGCTGCCGGCCTCGGGACTTACGCTGATCCACCCTTCGCCGGATGATGCAGTCCAACCGGCGGCGCTGATGAAAGTAACTGGGCTGCTGCCGGAATCTTCTCCAAGGCTGATGCCGGACGGCCCGATGATGCTGATGGCAGGCTCCGGTACGTCAGGCCCGGGTTCCGGAACAGGTTCCGGCTTGCATTGCCACAGAAGCATACAGACAGCAAGCAAAAAGAAAAATTCCAGCTTTTTCATCACTTACAAAAATACAATTTTTTTTGGAAAACATACATTGCATTTCCAAATACGTAAATATTTGATAATCCGTGCGTTTTGTGGGTTGAAACGCGGCGGTTGGCAACGTATATTTGTCCAAAAACGACTGGTATGATTTGCAAGACTTATGCCGCGGCCTGCATCGGTTTGCAGGTGGTGGCGGTAACGGTAGAGACCGATATGTCGCAGGGGGTGGGCATCTATATCGTGGGAATGCCCGATATTGCAGTGAAGGAGAGTCTGATGCGGGTCACCACCGCCCTGCGCAGCTACGGCTACTCGATTCCCGGGAAGCGGATAGTTATAAACCTGGCGCCGGCAGACATCCGTAAAGAGGGGTCATCGTTCGACTTGGCGATTGCGGTGGCGTTGCTATGTGCGATGGAGGTACTACCACCCGTAAGGCTTCCTGAATTCATCATAATGGGGGAGCTGGCGCTGGACGGCAAAGTGCGTGACATATATGGCGCCCTGCCGGTTGCGGACAGTTGCAGGGACCTGGGCTTCAAGAGGTTCATATTCCCGCACGACTCTGCGATGGAGGCGGTGGATATTGACGGTGCCACCATCTATGGAGTGCGCACTCTGGCCGACGTGATTGCTATATTGAGCGGCACTGGGGAAAGCGAATCCCTGGTGTTGCGGCGCACCGGAGGCGAAGTGTTCACCCCTGAGGCAGCGGGCGATTTCAAGGATGTGAAGGGACAGTTGCAGGCGCGGCGGGGACTGGAAATCGCAGCAGCCGGAGGACACAACCTGATACTTATCGGCAGCCCCGGCTGCGGGAAGACGATGATGGCAGGCTGTCTGCCGTCTATACTGCCGCCGATGACCAAAGAAGAGTCGGTCCAGACCAGCAAGATATACTCGGTGGCGGGCAAATCCATAGGACGCAGCGGGCTGCTTCGCGAGCGGCCGTTCCGGTCGCCGCACAACAGCGCCAGCATAGTGTCGATGCTGGGCGGCGGGACTATGGCTATGCCCGGAGAGATCTCCCTGGCCCACAACGGGGTGCTCTATTTGGATGAAATCACCCTTTTCAGCCGCTCTATGCTCGATCTTTTGCGGCAGCCGATAGAAGACGGCAAGATTGTGATTTCGCGGGTGCGCTACCGGGTGGAATATCCGTGCGAATTTATGTTCGTTGCCTCGATGAACCCCTGTCCGTGTGGATATTATGGAGATCCGGTGCACCGTTGTAAATGTTCTGAAAGGGAAATAGCACACTATCTTTCGCGGGTGTCCGGCCCGTTGATGGACAGAATAGATATGCATATATATGTCGAGAGAGTCCCGTCGGGCCTGCTGGTATCAGAAACCGAGGCGGAGCCCAGCAGTGCCATAGCTGCCAGGGTGGCAAAGGCCCGGGCCGTCCAGCAGGCGAGGTTTGCCGCAGACGGTATCTTTACAAATGCCGCGATGAACGCCGAGATGATAACCCGCTACTGTCGTCTGGATTCTTCCCAGTCGGAATTCCTGGATAAGATTATTGACAAACTGGGCATATCTGCCCGCGCCTACAGCCGTATTCTGAAACTCTCCCGCACCATTGCCGATTTGGCGGGATTGGAACAAATAAGCCGGGAATGCATTGCAGAAGCCCTGCAATACCGCAACCTCGACCGTTTCGCGTGGTAAAAGCTACTGCAGGGGAATCCAGACCTTCATCTTGCCCGCTTCGCGGTTGTCCCAGGCGTAATAGGGGATGAGTTTGAGCGGTTGGCCGACGGCGATGGCATTCAGCGTTACGACGCCTCTCAACAAGCCGGGTTCCCAAACCTCGTCGAAGCGGGTGCTGCTTTCCAGGCGGATGTCATCGTAGGAGGGATTGTCAATCTCTTCCATACAATATACCAGCGGGCCGCGCTGTACGGCGCGAAGGCCTTCGTCTTCCTTGACACGTTCATCGGCGGCGACGATCTCGGCCGACATATCCATAGAGAACGAAACGGTGTCGCCGTTTCGCCAGCGGCGTTCAATCACGGCGTAGCCTTTGTCGATTTCGGGCGCGATGCTCTCACCGTTTACCTTGAACGACCAGGCCTTGCACCACCCCGGTACCCTCAGGCGCAACTGTGTGGTTACGGGCAGCGA
>CACYEB010000151.1 GCA_902773305.1 uncultured Bacteroidia bacterium | reverse complement strand
CCATACCGCCCGCTATGGCTCCGTGCTGGCCCGCTGGGCAGCAGAAACCGGCTGCGAGCAGGCCAAGAATGAGGCGCTGGCCACACTGGCCCTTGCAGAGTATACTGCCTACAACAAAACATCCAAGGGCAACATTTCGGTCAATTCGGTAGGCCTTTATTGGGCCGGCATCTGGAGTTCCGACTGCTACTTTGACTACCTGCCCCACTTCCTGGAGGGTATGGCCGCCTGGCCCGAAATCATCCCGGAAGGGACCGACCATATCTTCAGCACTACCAGTATGATGAAGGATGTGCAATACGGCCCCGGCAGCGTGAAATACAGCGCGCTGGATGCCGACGGCACCGAGCGGATCAAGCTTTCTTTCAAGCCCAAGGTCCTTTCTAACGGAAAACCCCTCCAGAAGTCCCAGTGGAAATTCGGAACTTGGAGGGGCTGTGACAATATCCTTACTATCAACCGTAAAGGCGTAGCCGATATCGAGATAGTAAGCGAATAAGATTACGACAGAACTATTTCGCCTTCGCGGATGTCGGCGGTGATGGTCTTGGCTTTGGACAGGCTGCCGTCAAGCAGTTGCTTTGCCAGTTCGTCTATCAGGTCGCGCTGAAGCACACGCTTGATGGGTCGTGCACCGTATACGGGGTTGTAGCCCTTGTCGCTGAGGTAATCCACAAACTGGTCGGTGAATTCCAGGTCGATATCCATAGCGGCCAGTTTGCCCTTGAGGTCGGCCATCTGGATCTTGAGAATCTCGCGCACGTTTTCGCGGCTCAGCGGGTGGAACATTATTATCTCGTCTATACGGTTCAGGAACTCTGGACGCACGCTGTGCTTTAGCAGCTCCATAACCTTGTCGCGGCACTTGTCAAAGTCCTCGTCCTGGGCTATCGCATCCTGAATCACGTCGCTGCCGACATTGGAGGTCATAATCAGAATGGTGTTCTTGAAGTCCACCGTACGGCCCTTGTTGTCGGTCAAACGGCCGTCGTCCAGAACCTGGAGCAGCACGTTGAACACGTCGGGATGGGCCTTCTCTATCTCGTCCAGAAGCACCACTGAATAGGGTTTGCGGCGCACCGCCTCGGTGAGCTGGCCGCCCTCTTCATAACCTACGTATCCCGGAGGCGCACCCACCAGACGCGACACGGTGTGACGCTCCTGGTACTCGCTCATATCGATACGGGTCATCATATTCTCGTCGTCGAACAGATACTCCGCCAGGGCCTTGGCCAGCTCGGTCTTGCCCACGCCGGTGGTACCCAGAAACATAAACGAGCCTATTGGCCGCTTCTCGTTCTGCAGGCCGGCGCGGCTGCGGCGCACGGCATTGGCCACGGCGCTGATGGCCTCGTCCTGACCCACTACCCTCTTGTGCAGCTCCTCTTCTATGTGCAGCAGTTTCTCTTTTTCGCTCTGCATCATCTTGCTCACGGGGATGCCGGTCCAGCGGGCCACAACCTCGGCGATGTCGTCTTCGCTCACCGCCTCGTTCATAATGGGGTTCTCCCAGGATTCCTTCTCTTTTGTAAGGCTCTCTATGTCACTCTGAACCTGCTGCATACGGCCGTAGCGGATCTCGGCCACACGGCCGTAGTCGCCGCTGCGCTCTGCAGTCTCGGCTTCGTGGCGCAGATTCTCCAGCTCCTGGCGCTTGTTGCTAAGGTCGCTCAGGACATTCTTCTCGCTGTTCCACTTGGACATCAGCCGCTCCTGCTCTGCTTTTGTCTGCTTTAGTTCAGCCTCTATCTTGTCCAGCTTGGCGCCTTCGCCCTCGCGCTTGATGGCCGCCTTCTCTATTTCGAGCTGTTTGATACGGTGGTTCAGATCGTCTATGGGCTCCGGCACTGAATTCATCTCCAGACGCAGCTTGCTGGCCGCTTCGTCCACCAGGTCAATGGCCTTGTCGGGCAGGAAACGATTGGTGATGTAGCGGTGCGACAGCTGCACGGCGGCGATAATAGCATCGTCTTCTATACGCACCTTGTGGTGGTTTTCGTACTTTTCTTTAAGACCACGCAGGAT
>CACYEB010000150.1 GCA_902773305.1 uncultured Bacteroidia bacterium | reverse complement strand
GGCGGGCTTCCTGTTCGTGATGCTCTATCTGGACGTGATAGGGCTGCTGCTGGGCAAGGATTTCCGCATCGGCCTGGAGATTACCCCTATAATGCTGATGGCCTATGTGATGCTGGGGATGCAGTTCAACATAAGTATGTGGTACAAGCTCTCCGGCAAGACCAATTATGCGGTGTGGATTACTCTGGCCGGCCTTTTGGTCACCATTATCATCAATGTGGTGTTCATGCCCCGCTACAGCTATCACGCTGCCGCCTGGGCCCATATCGCCAGCTATCTGGTGATGATGGTAATCTCGCTGATTCTGGGCAACAAATACTATCCGATTCCATACAACTGGAAGAAGATAATTTTGTGCATTGCCTTTGCGCTGGCCATTTATGCCGTGTCGCGCTTCCTGCCCGAGATGAGCCTCTGGCCCAAGATGGCGGTTCACACCGGCCTTATGCTGCTGTATCTGGTCCCCACGGGACTGTATTTATACAAAACGAGAAACGCCCAATGTTATGCAAGTCAAAATAGTGAATAAATCGCGATTCGAAGCGCCCTCGTATGCCACCGAGTATTCGGCCGGTATGGACCTGAAGGCGAATATCGACGCTCCGGTGATTCTGGGCAGCCTTGACAGGGCGATGATCCCCACCGGGCTGTTCATAGAGTTGCCGGAAGGCTATGAAGCGCAGGTACGCCCCCGCAGCGGCCTGGCCGCGAAGCACGGGGTCACGGTAACCAACGCTCCCGGCACCATCGATGCCGACTACCGCGGCGAAATATGCGTGCTGCTGGTCAACCTGGGACGCGAGCCGTTCATCATCAATCCCGGAGAACGCATTGCTCAGATGGTTGTGGCGCGTCACGAACGCGTGGAATGGGTTGAGGTGGACCAGCTCGGGCAGAGCGGCCGCGGTGCCGGAGGTTTTGGCTCAACAGGAACGAAATAACAAATAACTATATGGACTTAAGAGGTGAAAAATTTAATGTAGAGAAACTTTACAAGCTTTTCAAAGATTGTAAAGGTTACACTACCGACACCCGCGAGATAGCGGGCGGCGAGATGTTTTTTGCGCTCAAGGGAGACAATTTCGACGCCAACGAATTTGCCGCACACGCAGTTGAGCGCGGTGCAAGGTATTGTGTGGTGGACAATGTCCACGTCTATGAGAATTGCAGTGAGTCGCTGTCTGACAGGCTGGTTGCGGTAGATGATACCCTGACCGCCTTCCGTGCCCTTGCCAAGTATCACCGCAGCCTTTTTGACATCCCCGTGATAGGAATCACAGGAACCAACGGCAAAACCACCACCAAAGAGATGGTGAACGCGGTGCTGTGCACAAAGTATAATGTGACGTGCACCAAGGGTAACCGCAACAACCACATTGGCGTGCCGATGACGCTGCTGGAGATAACTCCTGAGACAGAGATAGCCGTGATAGAGATGGGGGCCAACCACCCTGGCGAAATCGAGGCATCGGTGTCGCTGGCAATGCCTACCCACGGTCTGGTGACCAATGTAGGGGAGGCACATCTGGAGGGCTTCGGCGATTTCGAAGGGGTCAAAAAGACCAAGGGCGAGTTGTATGACTGGCTCAGCGAACACGGCGGAATCGCCTTCTACGATGCCGACAACGCGTATCTGGACGAAATGGTGCGCCTCCGCAAGGGGATGCAACTGATGCCATATGGCGTTGAATATGCCGGAATGAGAGTGCTCAAGACCTCGCGGGTGAATCCGTACCTTACTATGGAAGTCGAGACTGCAAATGTGGTCAGCCGCATCACTACCCGTCTCATCGGCGCCTACAATGCCACCAACGTGGCTGCGGCCCTGGCAGTCGGGGGATATTTCGAGGTGGATTTCGATGCGGCCGTGGCTGCCATCGAGGCTTATGTCCCCTCAAACAGCCGTTCCCAGCTGATAGACACCGGCAGGAACATAGTGATTCTGGATGCGTATAATGCCAACGCCAGCAGTATGAACGCCGCTTTGGACAATTTTGCCGCCACATCTTTCCCCAACAAAGTCCTGGTGCTGGGTGATATGCTGGAACTGGGCAAGTATTCCGCAGAGGCGCACGCCCAGATCCTGGACAAGGCCCGCAAGATTACCGGCGAGATCTATCTGGTCGGAAGCAGCGAATTCAAGGCTGTCGCTGCGGAAGGCGACCTGGTCTTTGACACTTCGCTACAACTCAAGGAGTTTTTCCGCAAACTCCAGCCTGAAGGCAAGACCATCTTGATAAAGGGGTCCAACGCAACCCGTCTGCCGCTCATTATGGAGGTACTTTAATCAACGATAATAATAAACCTACGATAACAATGAAAACTTTCTGGAAAATAGTATTAGGCTCGCTGCTGGGATGTCTGGTGGCGATGCTCATCGCTACATTCATCTTGATGGGTATGCTGGGCAGTATGGCCAGCGTCTCCGCCAAGAATCCCACGCCCAAGACCGGCTCCGTGCTCAGGATAGACAAGACTATGGTCTTCTGCGAGCGTGCGGTGGACGATTTTACCCCCATGGGCTTGATGAATAAGGGGGGCGGCAGCAAGATAACCATCCTGGACGCAGTGCGCGCAATAGACGCTGCAGCTACCGACCCGGCCATCAAGTTCATCTATATGAACACCGACGACCTCTCGATTTCCGTCTCCAATGCAGAGGAACTGAGGGCTGCGCTAACACGTTTCTCCGCCAGCGGCAAGGCAATAGTGGCCTACGCCGAGAACTTCACCCCCGTCACCTACTATCTGGCTTCGGCTGCCGACAAAGTTGTGATGAACACAGACGGCGAAGCTATGCTGATGGGCGTTTCGACCCAGGCAGTCTTCTTGAAGGACCTGCTGGACAAACTTGGAGTGGAGATGCAGCTTATCCGTCACGGCAAATATAAATCTGCCGGCGAGATGTACATAAAGAACGCTATGAGCGACGAGAACCGCGAGCAGATGCAGGCTATGGTAGATGGTTTGTGGAATTCTATCGCCGACGAAATCTGCACCAGCCGCGAAATTACCCGCGAGCAGTTGGACGGATATATCAGCAACCTTGAGATTGAGAAGGCTCAGAGTATGCTGGACCGCAAACTGGTGGATACAATCTACTATGCCGATCAGATGAAGGCCTATATGTGCAGCCTGGCAGATGCGCAGAAATTTGACAAGATCGGTTTCGTGAAACTCAGTGACTATGCTCCCGGCCGCTTGGCACAGGTTTCCAAGACCAAGGCCAAAGAAAAAGTGGCCGTGCTTTATGCCAACGGCGATATCGTGGTGGACGGTGACGAGGCGAAATCTATAGTGGGTGCCAAATTCGCTGCCGAAGTGGCGAAGGTACGTGAGGATTCCACCATCAAGGCTGTTGTATTCCGCGTTAATTCTCCCGGAGGAAGCGTGGAGGCTGCACAGTTCGTGCGCCGCGAGATAGAACTGCTTCAGAAAGAGAAACCGGTCGTGGCATCTTATGGCGATTATGCGGCTTCGGGCGGATACTGGATCAGTGCCGCTTGCGACAAGATTTTCTGCGACAACACCACCCTGACCGGATCCATCGGCGTCTTTGCATTGATTCCGAATTTGGGAAGCGCTGCCAGGAAAACCCTCAACGTAAATGTCCAGAGCGTGAATTCGCATCCCCACAGCGATATGATTGGCGGTATGCGCAGTCTCGACAGCAAGGAGCAGGCTTATCTGCAGAACTCCATAGAAGGGGTTTACGACGATTTCCTCACTATCGTATCCAACGGCCGCAACCTTACCAAAGAGGCTGTCGACGAGATCGCACAGGGACGCGTATGGTGCGGCTGTGACGCTTTCGGCATCGGCCTTGCCGATGAGAAGGGTGGTCTTACCGACGCCATCGCCTATGCGGCATCCCTTGTCAACCTGGAGGATTACAAACTTGTAGAGTGCCCCGCTCCCAAGTCCACTATGGAACGTCTGATGGAGATGATAGGCGGTGCCTCCGCGAAGGCCGTGTTCGCAGGTCGTGGAAACAACACCCGCTGGGAAGAGGCCCTCTCGCAGTTCGAGCAGGCTTACGGATTCCTGCGCACCACAGAGCAGACCACCTTCTGGGCACGTATGCCTTTTATTACGGAGGTTAAGTAGTCAAAGATGAAAACCGCAGGCAAGATAGCGTCCATACTGCTGCTGATGGTTTACATCGCGGCGTCCGTGGGGTTCCGGCTTCACGAATGCACGGTGGACCATACGGTAGAGGTACTCGGAGTGCTTGAAGGCGAGGCCTGCGAAGAAGTCCATCACCACATCTGCCCCCCCGGGGACTGCTGCGGCCACCATCACCATCACTGCGAAGAAGACCGTCCTGCTGCCGGACAAGAGGGTGGTGTCCAGATTGAAGAGGCCGGTTGCTGTACCAATTCCCTCCACGTCCTTTCAGACGCCCGGATCGCGTCGGACGGGGGCGACGACTTGGGTGGCGCAAAATGTTTCGGGGCGGTGTTTGTGTCCGTTCCGGTTTCTTTGTCTGCAAAGGGCGGATGCGGATCCGCTTGCTGCATTTGTGGAACAGGGGGCGTCCTGCCGGGGCGTACCGTGCTCGCACTATATTCTGTCAGAAGGGTTTAGCGTGTCTTGCACGCCTATTGGCGACAACACGCAAACCTTTAATTGACAGAATATTATGACAAAAACACGATTTCTTTTCTTAATTACATTGTTGTGCCTTTCGGCCGGGGTCTGTGCCCAACCGTTTACAGGCACTGTATATTACCAGGACCCCAAGGGAAACCGGGACGTGCTCCCTTATGCCCAGGTATATTATCTGGAGCACGGGGTGCTGCTCGACTGCGACGGGAACGGCCGCTTCTCACTTGACCTGCACCACGATGCCACATTCGTCGCAACTTATGTCGGCTATTCCCAGGATACAGTGAGAGTTGCTGCCGGCACACCTTCGGCGGAGTTCTGCCTGACGGGAAACAATGAACTCCCGGAGGCAGTGGCTACGGCCCGTCAAGAGGGGTTGCAGCGGCTCTCGCAAATAAAGACGGAAGCCATCACCGCAGCCGGTTTGTGCAAGATGGCTTGCTGCAACCTCGCCGAGAGTTTTGAAAATACGGCCAGCGTCAGCGTGGGCTATTCCGATGCCGTAACAGGCGCCCGCCAGATCAAACTCCTCGGCCTATCCGGCGTCTATACCCAGATGCAGGACGAAAAGATGCCCATAATGCGCGGCCTCGCATCTACCTTCGGTTTCAATTATGTCCCCGGGCAATGGCTGGAGAGCATCCAGATTGCCAAGGGACCGGGCAGTCTGGCAAACGATGCGGCAGGTGCCACCGGCCTCATCAATATGGAGCACCGCAAACCGGTGGACGAGACGCCTCTGTTCGTGAATCTCTACGGCAGCAGCGACAAGATGTTCGACGGCAACATAGTGTCAGCACTGCAGCTGAACGACCGCTGGAGCACGGTAATTCTTACATACTTTTCCTATGCCAATTCCATGATGGACCACAACAGGGACGGCTTTCGCGACGATCCCTCCACCCGACAGATAAATGTGGCCAACCGCTGGCTATACTATGACCCCAGCGGCCTGCAGGTCCGCTTTGGCTTCAAGGTGGTGGACGATGACCGCGTCGGGGGGCAGATGTCATTCACACGGGATATGGCGTCTTCGGATAACCCGGCCGCGTGGGGCTCGCTCATCAAAAACCGCCTTTACAACGGTTACGCCAAGGTCGGTATCCCCCTGAATGAAGAGCAGAGCAGCAGCATCGCCTTCGTAACCACATATAACCGTTACGTCACAGATGCCACGTTCGGCCGCAACCTGTACGGCGGCGTTCAAGACAATGTCTTTGCCAACCTGCTGTATCACAACGACATCAATGAGCATCATATACTGGAAGTGGCCCTTACCGGCCAGTGGGGACTGACCGGCGAAAATCTCAAGATCCTGCCGATCCCTGTCAAGAACGAGCTTCAGGCGGGGGCGATGGCGGAATACACCTACAAGTCCGGCGACAAGTTTACGGCAGTGGCCGGGATGAGGCTGGACTATGACACCTATTATAAAAAATGGCTGCCGGCTCCGCGCATAACGGTTAAGTACGCTCCTGTCCACGATCTGGTGCTGCGCGCCTGCGCAGGCAGGGCCTTCCACTCACCCAGTGTGTTTGCAGACAACTATGGTCTTTTCTCCTCCAACCGTGTAATTGACTTCTCTCCCGCCCCCGACGGCCGGGGAGGCTATGCCGGGGAGCGAGGTCTCAACCTGGATATGGAGGATGCCTTTACGGCGGGTGCTAACGTGACCTGGTATCTGCCTATAGGGGAGGAGGATGCCAGCTACCTGAGTTTTGAAGCCTTCCGCACCGGTTTCAGCAAGCAGGTATATGCCGATACGGAATGGGGCCCCCATACTACTCTGATATACCTCACCAAATCTGCCACAAATACCCTTCAGGCCGACCTGTCGCTCGATTTCAACGAGCATTTCAACGCACTGCT